>JALWLR010000102.1 GCA_027084065.1 Helicobacteraceae bacterium
CAAGTGAATATACTGCGGATTTATTTAAAGTCGTAACTATAACGCTGCTTGTATCATGGGTGCTCTCTTTGACGATGATTCCGATTTTGGCATATTTCTTCTTGCCAAAACATAAAAAAAGACATACATTTAGCTACAACAATCCCTTTTGTAATACCTATAAAAAACTTTTGACGCTCTCTTTGAAACACAGAGACATGGCTGTTGCAGGCATTGTTTTGCTGTTTGTTTTGGCTTTGCTTGCTTCGAATTTGATCAACAAGAACTTCTTTCCTCCTTCGGAGCAGCCTTCAATGGTCATTCGTATCACGATGCCGGAGGGAACGGACATTGAAGAGACGCTCAAAAGTGTGAAAGACATGGAGATGTTTTTGAGAGAAAAACAGCCTGAGCTTGTCAAGAACTTTACAAGTTTCGTAGGAAGCGGGGGTCCTCGTTTTTGGATAAACAATACACCCGTCCCCGCTTCTAGCAACTATGCGGAAATACTCGTCAACGCTACTTCTTTGGATGCCTATAAAGAGCTGCAAAAGCAAATCGCTAATTTTGAGTATAACCATTTCGCGGATGCGGATGTAAGTGTGAAAAAGCTTGACAACGGTCCACCGGTCAAAAGCCCGGTACAAATTCGAATAATCGGAAAAGATATAGACTACATTACGGAACTGTCGAAAAAAATCAAAAACAGGCTTTCGGAGTCGGGACTTGTCTATCATATCTCCGATGACTGGGGTGATAGAACGCCCGTTGTACTTGTCGACATCAATCCATCACTTGCCTATCATGCGGGTGTGAGTTACAATGATGTCGCACGCTCCTTGCAGACTGCGATCAAAGGACGTGATATATCGGAATTTCGAACCGATACAAAGGCGATTCCTATTACGCTTCGCTCTACCGAATCGATAAACTCCTCCATCAACGCTCTTCGTAATACGCTTATTTTTATACCAGGAAGTGACAAGTCCGTTCCACTAACACAAGTTGCAGATGTAGATGTTTTGTGGAAGCCGCCTAAAATAGTTCGTTACAACACGGTCCATACCATTACGGTACAGACGGAACTACTTGATGGTGTGACCGCCTTTGACGTGCAGGAGTTCATCGACCCATATTTGCGTTCTTTGTCTTGGAAAGAGGGGTATCATTTTGAGTATGGCGGTGAAATCGAGAGTTCCAAAAAGGCTCAGGGTGCCATAACACAAAAGCTACCGATTGCTATATTGATTATTTTACTGCTTCTTGTTGCGCAGTTCAACTCCTATAAAAGAACACTGCTTATTCTTCTTACTATTCCGCTTGGAATCATAGGAGTTATATTTGGTTTGCTGCTCACACACTCTTATTTTGGGTTTATGACCTATTTGGGTGTTATCTCGCTTATCGGTATCGTTATAAACAATGCCATCATTCTTATAGAGCGTATAGAATACGAAAAGGAGGTTTTGCATAACGATCCAAAGGATGCCATCATCGAAGCGGCACAGCGTCGTATGCGACCTATTTTACTTACGACACTCACGACAATCGGAGGTCTTGTTCCGCTTTGGATAAGTGGCGGTCCTTTGTGGGAACCGATGGCTGTAGCCCTTATTTTCGGTTTGGCGTTTGGAACGGTTTTGACACTGGGAGTCGTTCCGATTTTCTATGCGATTTTGTTTGGTATAAAGTATCCAAAAGATTATAACTATCGCTATCAGGATGCCTGTATTTACGACGCTCTTCCAAAAGAGGAAGCGGAAGAAGCGAAGAAAAACGATTAGGTGTTTATCTCCTCTTTGATCGTTTGAGCGAGTGCGCAGCAACGTTCTATCTTTTGCGTATGCGATGTGGAAGGGTCAAGTAGAATTTCTATAAATGCACTGCCGACTATGACGCCGTCGCTGTGTGCAGCTTTTGCGCGTGCGGTTTTTGCATTGACACCAAAACCTACATAAACGGGTGTATCTGTCGTGCTGCGAATCATCTCTATAAAGGGTTGGAGATTTTCATCTTTTCCACTGCCGGTTATACCCGTATAGGCTACCATGTAGATGAATTTTTTCGCCTTTTTCGTAATGGTTTCTATGCGCTCTTTCGTATCTGTTGGAGCGACAAAGCTAATGTTTACAAGATCGTTTTGCTCAAAAATCTTTTCATAGCGCAAAGTCTCCTCATAGGGAAGATCAGGTATGATGTAGCCTGCAAGACCAAGTTTTTTTGAAAGAGGTAGTAGAGCTTGAAGGTTTTGTTGGTAGAAGCTGTTGAAATATCCCATCCATAAAAGGTCACACTCAGGAGCGATCTGCTTTGTTATAGAGAGAGCGTCGTTGAACTTAAATCCATTTTGTAGTGAGAGTTGATTCGCTTTTTCAATAAGCGGTCCATCTGCTACAGGGTCAGAAAAAGGGATGCCAAGCTCTAGTGTATCGACGCCGTTTTGCGTCAATGCAAGGGCAAGATCGACGGTAAAGTCTTTATCTGGAAAGGCCGATGTTATGTAGGCTACTAGTTTTTTTGTCACTGCTGCTCCTTATGCGTCTATATCGGGAATTTTTAAAAGGGAGAAGGGTATGGGAGTGAGTTCTCTGTCTGCAAGCAGATCCTGCTGCCATGAAGCGAACAGGTCGCTAACAGCCAACAGCCAGTTGATAGTGTCGTCGTTGGCGGGTTTGTCTCTTTTTCTCAAGTCGTCAAGAACGTTTTCGACAAAAGCGGCAAGTTTTTCCATCGGTGCTATTTTTAAAAACCCCGAAGCGGACTTGATGTTGTGAAACACACGAAAAAGCTCTTCGACACTGCGTTTGTACATCTCCTCTTTTGCCAAGTCGAGTACGAGCAGTTCCATAGAATCGACCATGAGTCCGTAGTGATCGAGAAATTCGTCTACGATTTCAAAGTCGAAATTGCTCTCAAGATCACTGCGCACACCCATAAAATTTCTCCTTGATTGTCTAAATTATAGCACTTTTTGGTTAAAATAATAGAAATGAATTGTGATGGATAAGCGATGAAAAAAAAGATGAACACAGCCACTATCAGGCAATCCAAAGGAAAAGAGCCTTTAGTTATGATAACTGCGTATGATGCGCTTTTTGCCAGACTTTTCGAAGAGTCGGCAGATATACTGCTAGTAGGTGACAGCCTCAATATGAGTTTTGCGGGAAAAAAAGATACCGTCAGTGCGACACTCGAACAGATGATTTATCATACCGAAGCGGTTTGTCGCGGCGCATCGAATACGTTTGTTATTTGCGATATGCCGTTTGGAACCTACCCAAACAAAGAAGAAGCGCTTAAAAATGCGATGGAGGTCTACAGACGTACGGATGCCGACGCGGTCAAAATAGAAGGAGGTGTCGAAAAAGCGGAAACTATTGCGTATCTACATGCAAACGGTATTGCCGTGTGTGGACACATAGGACTTTTGCCTCAGGCGGTACGAGGCGAAGGCGGCTACAGAGTCAAAGGCAAGAGCTCAGAGGAGGCACTCGCACTTATGCGCGATGCCAAAGCGGTAGAAGAGGCAGGAGCCTTTTGTATGGTTGTTGAGGGTGTCAAGTCAGAAATTGCAGAAGAGATAGCACGAAATGTCTCCATTCCCGTCATTGGGATAGGAGCTGGCAAAGGTGTGGATGGGCAGGTGCTTGTTTTTTCCGATATGCTTGGGCTTTTCGAGGAGTTTACCCCCAAATTTGTCAAGCGTTATATGAGTGGAGCGGAGCTTGTCAAAGAGGCCGTAAAACAGTATGCCAATGAGGTAAAATCACGACTTTTCCCAAGTGAGGAGCATACCTACTAATGGAGCAGCGCATAGTTGAAATAGAAAAATTCGAGGCGGAAGTCTCGGATGAAGCGACACTGCGTCCGACACTTTGGGATGAGTATATTGGACAAGAGCAGATAAAAAAGAATCTCGGTGTTTTTATTCAAGCGAGTAAAAAACGTAATGAGGCGCTTGATCATGTTCTTTTCTTCGGACCTCCCGGACTTGGAAAAACGACATTGGCACTCATTATAGCCAATGAAATGAATGCCAACATAAAAGTGACCGCTGCACCGATGATAGAAAAAAGTGGAGACTTGGCGGCTATTTTGACTAACTTGGAGGAGGGGGATATTTTGTTTATAGATGAAATTCACAGACTCTCTCCGGCAGTTGAAGAGATCCTTTACTCATCTATGGAGGACTTTCGAATCGACATCATAATAGGCAGCGGACCTGCAGCACAGACGGTCAAGATAGACCTGCCGCGTTTTACGCTCATAGGTGCGACGACACGTGCCGGAATGCTTTCCAATCCGCTACGGGATCGTTTCGGTATGAATTTTCGCATGCAGTTTTATTCGCCTAATGAGCTGGCTTTGATCATTAGCCAGGCAGCGGAAAAACTTGAAAGAGAGATAGAAAACGAGGCAAGTTTGGAGATTGCACGAAGAAGCAGAGGTACACCGAGAATAGCCCTGCGACTGCTACGCCGTGTTCGCGATTTCAGTGACGTGGCGGATGAAGGGGTAATAACGCTTGAACGCACACGCTATGCACTTGATGAGTTGGGCATCAATACGCTTGGTTTTGATGAAATGGATTTACGTCTTTTGCGTTTGCTGGCAAACAACAAAGGCAAGCCTATGGGACTTAGCACGATTGCTGCTGCTTTGAGTGAAGATGAAGGAACCGTCGAGGATGTCATCGAACCCTATTTGCTTGCAAACGGTTATCTTGAGAGAACCGCAAAAGGGCGATGCGCCACATGGAAAACATATGAGATTTTAGGGATGGAAGTACCGCAAACGGAGGGAAGTCTGTTTTGAAACCACAATACTTCATTGCAGTTTTGTTCGCTTTTTCTTTGTATTGGATATATCTGCTTTACAAACCATTTTTACTTCCTATGACTATTGCCGCACTTCTTGCCGTCTCCACATCGACGTTGCATAACTATTTTGAAGAGAAGCTCCATTCGAAAATGGCTGCCGCCGTTGTTTCAAGTACTCTTTTGGCACTTTTATTTTTTGGACCTTTTATCTATATTTTAACTACGATTACCTTCGTACTCAAATCCATCGATGTAAATACACTGACCGGTTTTGAAGCGTTTATAAAAGAGAAAATGATCAATCCTCCCAATTTTTTGGCATTTTTAAAACCCTATCTTGCAGAAATGATTGAAAATTTCGATATTCAAAGTCTTGCAAGCAAAGCTATTGCACTTACTGGAAAAGTGGGTGTTTTTAGTGCCGGATTTTTGAAAAACGCTTTTTTGGTCGTTGTCTTTTACTTTTTTGCGCAGTACTACAGCGGTACGATTGTCGCTTTTCTCAAACGTGTTGTGCAAATGAGCGAATCAGACAGCTCCGTTTTGGCTAAAGAGCTCTCCTCAGTTATGAGTGTCGTTTTTTACTCCATTTTGGCAACAGCCGCTTTTGAAGGTTTTTTGTTTGGTGTGGCAGTCTCTTTTTTAGGATATGACGGTATCTTTTATGGCATACTGTTTGGGTTTGCTTCGTTAATTCCCGTAATAGGTGC
>JALWLR010000103.1:0-4997 GCA_027084065.1 Helicobacteraceae bacterium
TTGAAATTAGTTTTCATATTCTATCTTTTATTAAAAAAGATCAGAATGTGATAAAAAGGTAATATAATTTGGATTACAATATCTAATATATTTCAAGATGAGGAAGAATATATGGCTAGATTAGTTGTTTTAGGTGGGGGTGTTGCAGGACATACCGCTGCCACATTTGCGGCAAAATGGTTGGGCTCGGAGCATGAAGTTGTAGTTGTGACTCCAAACTCTAAATGGAACTGGATTCCATCAAATATTTGGGTTGGTGTTGGACAGATGACTCGTGAAGATGTCACATTCGAACTTGCACCGGTATATAAAAAGGGTGGTATTACTTATAAGCAGGCAAAAGCGGTCTCTATCCATCCAGAAGGAGATGAGAAACATGATAAGTCTTTTGTGACTATTGAGTACACAGGGCAAAACAAAGCGGGCGAAACGGAAGAGGTAGAGTTTGACTACCTTATAAATGCAACCGGTCCAAAACTCAACTTCGGTGCGACTCCTGGACTTGGAGAAGGAAGTCAAATTGGTGATTATACGGTTTCAGTCTGTACGGCTGATCATGCTGTTCATGCTTCAAAAGAGCTTCAAAAAGTTTTTGATAAAGCAAAAAAAGGTGAAAAACAGAAGATCCTCATTGGTACGGGTCATGGTATGTGTACATGCCAAGGTGCAGCGTTTGAGTACATTTTCAACATCGAACATGAAGCAAAAAAAGCGGGTGTAAGAGATAATATAGAACTCAAGTGGATCTCTAATGAACCATTCCTTGGTGACTTCGGTATGGGTGGTCTACATATGAAAGTCGGCGGTTATGTTGTCTCTTCAAAACTTTTTGCAGAGTCTTTGTATGCAGAAAGAGATGTTGATTGGATTATCGGTGCACATGTCAACAAAGTAGAAGAGGGCAAAGTTCACTACGAGCTCCTCGATGGAACGTTTGGAGAAGAGACATTCGATTTTGCCATGCTGATTCCTCCATTTGCAGGTGTTGGTCTCAAAGCATATGCAAAAGATGGTAGTGACATTACCGACACTGTGTTCGCACCAAACGGCTTTATGAAAGTAGATGCAGATTATACTCCAAAACCGTATGAAGAGTGGAAGGCGAGTGATTGGCCAAGAACTTACCAAAACCCAACTTATAAAAACTTGTTCGCAGCGGGTATTGCATTTGCACCTCCACATATTATTTCTAAGCCTATGAAATCTCCTAACGGAACACCGATTAACCCGACACCTCCAAGAACAGGTATGCCTTCAGGTATTATCGGAAAAGCGGTTGCTCACTCTGTTTGTGATCTTATCACAAAAGGTGAAAATGCTCATTTGCATGAAGCTTCTATGGCAGAAATGGGTGCAGCATGTGTCGCTTCAGCAGGTAAAGGTCTTTTTGATGGACAAGCGGCGGCTATGACGGTTTACCCGGTTGTACCAGATTATGAAAAATATCCTGGAACAGGTCGTGATACAGACTATACATTCGGCGAGATTGGACTTGCAGGACACTGGATCAAGCATATCCTCCATCACCTATTCATCTATAAAGCGAAGCTCAATCCGGGTTGGACTTTGATTCCAGAATAACAAGAATATAAAAAAAGAAGGAGAAATAATGAAAGAAGAAGAACTCAACTTTGCAAAAGATAAATTCAACACGACTATGATTCCGGGTAAGTTCGCTCGTTTTATGAGAAGATGCCTTATTTGGCAGTTTATTAGATTTATTATTATCAACATCAAGATGATAATCGTCGTTGGTAAAAGCCACTAAATATTTACTTAATGGGTCCATCTTCTTTGGACCCGTCTCTCTCAACCTCTTTTAAAGGTCATTCATGGTTAAAAAAATCATTACCTACCCACAGCCTCTTAGTCTCGAATTTGGAGTAAATGTCAGAAAGTTCGATGATGAGCTATTTGCTTTGCTGGAAGACATGAAAGATACCATCAAAGCAAATGACTTGGATGGACTTGCGGCATTTCAAATAGGTAACTATTTCAATGTCGTTGTCGTTAAAGATGAAAACGGCGAATTCTTGGAGCTTATCAACCCTCGTATTATTAGGCATACCGATAAAACACAAGAGGAGGAGAGTACAGCCTATTTCCCCGGTTTAAGTGCAAAAGTACCAAGGTATAATGAAATATCCGTAGTTTATCAAGATAGAGAGGGAAAAGACAAGACTTTAGTTGCAAAAGGGAAGCTTGCTAGAGTCATTCAGCGGAAGATAGACTATACGTTTGGGGGAAACTTTCTTTCAAAACTCTCCAAAGAGGAGAGGGAACGTTTTGAACAAAAGTTAGGCGGCAATATGGATGTTGCTATTGGTGGTGCTTGTCCTACGACATTTGTTCGTGACAAGTTTATGTTCATAGCAAATCTTATTACGGCAGTGATGATCATTAACTTCATCGCTTCTTTTTTTGTGTCGGCAGAGACGAAAGAGCTGTTATGGCACTATCAGCTTTATGCTTCATTTGGTGTTGTCGGCTTTGATATACTTTATTTTTTATACGGTCTGTATGAAGGACATAAGTACAAACAGTGTACGAGTTGCCAAGTGGGTAACTTTATAGGTACCGTAGCGATTTCTTTTGCAAAACTTACTGTTATAATGTTACTTTCATATTACTTTATGTAATATGTCTTTATGAACAATCAAGATTATATACAAATACTCGTTCCGTTTCAGGAGGATTTTCGCCAATCAAAAGAAGAGATACTCTCAAAGTGGGCGGATTTCCCTGTTATTTCCGAAATTTTCGATAAACATCAAATAGACAAAATGGACTTTGTCGACCGTTTTGCAAGTGGTGTTTTTGACTATTTTATGAGGCTTATAGCCAAAGAGGTCAGTATAGGGAGATGCCCTGTCATAGAGGAATTTTTACTCTATTTAAAAGATGTAGACATAACTTCTGCGGAACTTTTTGAGATATGCACTCATTTCAAACGCTCTATGATCGATTTTACCTACAAAAAAAATTTCAACTCTCAAGATGTTTTCAACGCCATCACTCACATTTTCGATAGAAATTTTTCATCCGTACTGAAATTTTACAGTGATACCATTTATGCAAAAGAGCAAGAAATCGTTAAAAATATGGAGCTTTTAGGGGAGTACAAAAAGGCAATCGATGAGAGTAGTTTTGTTTATAAAGTAAATAATGAGAGAAAGATTACCTATGTTAATGACAAGCTTTTGGAATTGAGTGGTTATGACATAGATGAGGTAATCGGTGCTTCATATGATTTTATGCGTTATGATGAGAAGGAAAGACAGCAGTGTAGCCGTATCTGGGAAGAGGTAGAAGAGAAGGGGATTTACCGGGGTGTAGTCAAAAACAGAACCAAAGATGGAGGCTATTTTTATCTGCAAATTACGATGATGAAACTCTACAATCCTCATGAAAACGAAGAGGAGTTCATCATTATAGCCTATGATGTAACCAAACTTATCGATGCAAGGATAGAGGCTATAAAAGCTTCAGAAGCTAAAGAGTACTTTCTATCCAATATGTCTCATGAAATACGCACACCACTGAATGCTATTTTGGGGTTTGTCTCGTTGTTGCTGGATGAAGAGAAAGATGCGGTGCATAAGAGGTATTTGGAGATCATTTCAAAAAGCGGCGAAACACTTTTAAGTATCATCAATGACATTTTGGACTTTTCAAAAATTCGCAGTGGCGAGTTTGTCATCGAGCCTGTAGAGTTTTATTTGTATGAGGAGCTTCAAAGTGTCATAGATCTTTTTCGTGCTTCTGCTTTGGAAAAAGAGATCGATATTGTGTATGAGTTTCAAAACGATATGCCGATGGTACTTAAAGCGGATATATTACGAATCAAGCAAATAGTTTCAAATTTTTTAAGCAATGCCGTCAAATTTACGCCAGAAAGAGGCAGGATTGCATTTGAAGTCACTTTTAAAGATAATATTCTTCATATGAGTGTTACCGATAACGGTATCGGTATTAAAAAAGAGAATCTATCTAGCATATTCAATGCTTTTTCTCAAGTTGATAATCATAGTATGCAGTTTGGAGGAACTGGACTTGGACTCTCCATCTCCTATCAGCTTACTAAATTGATGGGTGGCACTATCGATGTGGAATCCATTTTTGGTCTTGGAAGTAAATTTTCCGTTACAATCCCTGTAGAAGTAGTAAAAAATAGTGCCATAGAGCAAAGATCCGGTATGAGAAAGACGATTCCAGAGCCTATATCTTTACAAGGTCGTATTTTGATTGCAGATGACAACGAGGCAAACAGAGAACTGGTAAAAGTCTTTTTGATGAAGATGGGTGTGGAGTTTGATGAAGCGGCTGATGGATTGGAGGTGTTAGAACTCTTTAAAAACAGACGTTACGACTTGATTTTGATGGATGAGCAAATGCCAAACATGAATGGCAAAGAAGCTGTTGCCAAAATTCGAGAGTATGAGAAACTGTTTAAAAAAGAGCGCACACCCATAGTTGCTCTGACGGCAAATGTTATAAATGGAGAGAATGAGTATACTCTTGAGCAAGGTTTTGACGGTTTTTTAGGCAAACCTTTGAATCTATGGGAATTTCAAAGAGTTTTAAAACGGCATTTGCAAGAGGGCAGATTAGATGATAAAAAGTCAAAAAAAGAGATATGCAATCAGACTCAAGGAAAAATAAAAGGATTAGATGAAGAGTTTTTATATAAAGAACTTGCCTTAAATGAAGAGGAGTTGATTATGCTTTTGGAGCTCTTTTTGAAAAAGCGCGATGATTTGCTTGAAAAACTTGAAGATGCCATAAGCATCCGCTCTTATGAGGAAATCGCGCGACTTGCACATAATATAAAAGGATCAAGCGGTAATTTCAGGCTTGAAGAGGTTCAAAATTTGGCGGCTTTGATTGAAGATAAAGCCAAAGAACAAAATGAACTATTTGACTATCAAAAAAGCTTTGATTCTCTCGTCAAAAAGCTAATGGCCATAGAGATTCTTTAAAAGAATCTCCCTTGGTTT
>JALWLR010000103.1:5007-5503 GCA_027084065.1 Helicobacteraceae bacterium
TTGATTTTCATTTTCAAGAGGTTTTTTACGTTCTTTTTTAATCCATTCACGAAGATGGGCTTCTACTACTTTACTGAGACTCATTTTATATCTGTTTTTGGCATACATCATAGCTTCATCCCAGACATCCTTATCGATAATAAGACTGCGAGTCACTTCATTTTTTGGTTTTACGGGCAACATTTCTCCTTTTATTTAAGCGCTTTTTTGTAGCATATCTACAAAATTTTTATAGCTTTTTATGACTTCTTTTTGTTTTTGGTTCTGCATGTAAAACTCTATGGCTTTTTTACCAAGTCTAGGTATCTCATTTTTGACTGCCCAGCTGCTAACCGTTCCTTCTGGAATCTCTAGAATTTTAGCAAGCTCTTTTTGAGTAATCCCCATCTCTTTGCAAAGACGTTTGACAATATTGTCTTTCGAACTACCTCGCCTGTGAGTGCGATTGCTCTTTTTATTTTTAAGTACAGCATTTTTCGTAATAGAGTTTGCAGGC
>JALWLR010000104.1 GCA_027084065.1 Helicobacteraceae bacterium
TCCATCATAATGTCTATCTCATCATTGGTAATGATATACGGCGGCATAAAATAGATGACATTTCCAAGCGGACGCAATAAAACCCCATGTTTGAGACCATACTCATACACATGCAGTCCTATACGCTCCTGTGGATCATACCCACACAAATCAACAGCAGCTATCATCCCTGTTTGACGTGTTTGTGAAACATTGGGCAGCCTTGTAAAACGACCTAGTTTTTCGGCTATATACTCTGCTTTTTTCGCATTTTCTTCCAAAATATTCTCTTTTTCAAATATATCCAGTGTCGCATTTGCGGCTGCACAAGCAAGAGCGTTGCCCGTATAGGAGTGAGAGTGCAAAAAGGCTTTATGCTCATTGTAATCACAATAAAATTTTCCATATATTTCGTTAGTCGTCAAAACGACGGAGAGAGGAAGATAACCTCCGGTAATCCCTTTTGAAAGCACCAAAAAGTCCGGTGTTATCTCTGCATGCTCACATGCAAACATTTTTCCCGTTCGTCCAAAGCCTACCATCACTTCATCTGCAATGAAATGAATATCATACTTTTTGCATGTAGCATATACAAGTTTTAAAAATTCGGGATGATACATGTGCATCCCCCCTGCTCCCTGCACAAGCGGCTCAAGAATCAAAGCACTGATATTCGATGCCTCTTTTTTGGCAAGCAGTTCAAACTCCGCCGCCGCTTCTTTGGCACTTTGGAGTGATTGATCTTTCGGTACCGGCGTTTGTACATTTTTTATAAGTAGCGGTTTGTATGTATCTTTGTACAGTTCTACATCCCCTACACTCAAAGCACCAAGAGTCTCTCCATGGTAAGAGTTGGTCAAAGAGACAAACAGATCTTTTGTTTTTCCGTCGTTTTTATGTGCATGAAAACTCATCTTCAATGCAACTTCAATCGCACTTGAGCCATTATCCGCATAAAAACACTTTCCCAATCCCTTTGGTGCTTTTTGCAGAAGTCTTTGAGAAAGGCGTACTATCTGTTCATGAGTAAAACCGGCAAGTATAACATGCTCAAGTGTATCGAGTTGTTCTTTGACTTTTTGAGAGATATATGGATTTGTATGTCCAAACAGATTGACCCACCAACTGCTGATTGCATCGATGTAGCGATTTCCCTCAAAATCCTCAAGGTAAACTCCATGCGCTTTTTTAATGGGTATCAGAGGTAAAAACTCATGATCTTTCATCTGCGTACACGGATGCCATATCAAATCCAGGTCCAAAAGTGTCAGTTTTTCATTTTCATGCATCGTTTCCGCTCCCTTAAGTTTACTTTTTTGTGTAATCATAACAAAACTTTATCAAGTTTTAATGGGAATTTACCTAGAATTACAACCAAATCAAAAAGAAGGTTCAAAACAGTATGATCGAATGGATGCAAAAACATAAAAAATGGCTCATAATTACAATATGGATTTCTACTATCGCTTTTATTGGTGCCGGGTTTGTAGGCTGGGGTGCCTACAGTTATGGAGATAAAGCATCTGCCGTCGCAAAAGTCGGCAAAGTCGATATAACTCTATCTGAATTTCAAAAGGCCTACTCTGATCTCTATGCCCAGTATGCAAAAATTTTCCAAGGAAACTTCGACAAAGAGAAAGCCAAAGCATTCGGTATTGAAAAGCAAGCTCTCCAAAAACTGATCAATCAAGCACTCATTCTCAATCTTGCCAAAGAGTACGAGATAACCGTCAGTGACAAAGAACTCGCCAAAACGATAGCTTCTATGCCCTACTTTCAGAAAAACGGAAAATTTGACAAACAACTCTACAAAGAGATTCTTATGCGAAACAATCTCAATGTAAAAGAGTTTGAAGAGAGTGTACGTAAACAGCTAACTATAGACAAAACACTTGCTTTACTCCCTGTAAAAACCATTAAACAAGAAAATACCGTTGCCGATACCGCATTCAATATAGCCGACAAATTAAAATATAAAGTTCTCTCAACAGAGGATATAAAAGTCAAAGTCGATGAAAAAGAGCTCAAAGAGTTCTGGCAACAGCATAAAGAGAACTTCAAAACCGATGTAGCTTATGTCATCGCCTATGTAGTACAACCAAAAGTCTCCAAAAATTATGACGAAGCGACGATGCGCACATACTACAACGACAACAAAACACACTTTAGAGATAATGAGGGGAAAATTCTTCCATTTGAAAAAGCAAAAGAGAAAATAAAAAAAGAGCTTGATGCAAAAGCTACCAAAAAGTCTGCTCTTAAAACCTACATCGCTTTTAAAAACGGAAAAATTCAAAACACTCAAGAGCTTACACTAAGCAACTCCAACAATCCATTGAACAAAGAGGTACTTCAAAAAGTTTCACAACTTACACCGCAAACGCCCTACCTCAAACCCGTTCCCTATAAAGAGGGCTATATCATAGTCAAGCTACTCTCAGTAGTTCCTTCAAAAACAAAATCGTTTCAAGAGGCAAAATCCGAGCTGATTCCTCTCTACATTGCACAAAAAAAACAGGCATTGCTACTGCAAAAAGCCAAAAGTATGCTCCCTCACTTCACGGGAGAAGTGTCGGACTTTGTAACGGTACGCGAACCCCAAAAGCTAAAAACATTGTCGGAAAAAGAGGCAAAACTTTTCCTCGGAAAGCTTTTTGCACAACAAAAGAAAACAGATTTTATTGTGATAAACCGAAAAAAGATTGTTCTTTTCGATATTTTGGAACAAAAGTTGCTTAAAAACAGCTATGAGGATTCCGCAAAAATCGTAAGCAATATAAAGCAAACACTTTTTGACGAAAACCTGATTAAAAAACTTCGTAGCAGATACAATATCGAGATCTACTATAAAGGACTCTAATTTGAGCAAAACCGTCTTAGCCATCGACATCGGTTCTACAAAAGTCTGTGCAATCATCGCGCAGATCGATGACGATAAAAAAATTACCGTTATCGGAGCGGGAATCGCAAAATCACAAGGTCTCAAGCGTGGGACCATAACCAACATAGAGCTTGCTTCCAGATCCATAGAACAGGCAGTTACCGATGCTAAACGGGTTTCTGGGAGTGCTGTAGAGACTGCCGTCGTTTCGATGTCTGGAAGTTATGCAAAGAGTTTGGATTCAAGCGGTATCGTCAATCTTACAAGCAAAGAGGTCAGCATTAAAGACATAGAGAGAGTTATGCAAACTTCACTCTATAACGCAAAAATTCCAAACGAATATGAAGTGCTGCATGCCCTGCCATACAATTTCAAAGTGGATGAGCAAGACTTCATAGATGATCCGCTTGGGATGAACGCTTCACGCCTTGAGGTTGAAACACACATCATAACGACACAAAAATCGAGCCTGAGCAACTTGAAAAAAGCGGTCAAAGGGGCGGGCATAGAGGTTGAAAACATCATTCTAAACGGTTACGCTTCCGCTATAGCTGTCTTGGATGAAAGTGAAAAAGAGCTTGGAGTAGCCGTTATAGATATGGGTGGTACAAGTTGTAACATAGTTATACATGTAGGTAACTCCATCCGTTATAACGATTTTTTAGGGGTTGGAAGCAACCACGTTACCAATGACCTCTCTATGGCACTGCATACACCGCTAAATGTTGCCAACAACATCAAACTCACGTACGGTAGTCTCAACGATGAAAGTACCGATTTGATAGAGATTCCAAAAATTGGTGATGAAAATGCCAAACATGAAGTTTCGCTTGCCGTCGTACACGATGTTATCTTGGCACGTGTTGAAGAGACATTGATGATTCTAGCAAAAATCATCGAAAACAGTGGCTTGAAAGATCAAATCGGCGCAGGAGTCGTGCTGACGGGAGGCTTTGCAAAGATGGAAGGCATCAAAGAGTATGCCAGCGTCTTTTTCGACTCCAAGCCGGTTCGAATCGCAAAGCCAAAAGAGCTTGACGGACTTTTTGAAAACCTGCGTTCTCCTGAATATGCCTGTGCGGTAGGGCTAATTATGCATACGGCAGGCGGCTATACACCTTATGAAGTGGACGTCAACAAGCGAGTACGCCACAGTAATGAAAACATTGTCGAAAAGAAGAGTGCCAATCTCAAAGAGGAGATAGCACTTGAAAAAAATCAAAACGACGAACTCCCTTTTTCACTCGATGAAGAGAAGAAAGAGACAAACATCGTCAATATTACGGAAAAATCGAAACAAAACGATATGAACAAGCCTTTGAGCAAATTTTGGAACTGGGCCACCCAGTTATTTTAAGGAGAGGGAAATGGAATTTAAAGTAGAAGAGATCAAAAACCCAAGTGGAGCGAGAATTGTTGCAGTCGGTGTCGGCGGTGGCGGCGGCAATATGATAGGCCATATGGTCAAAGAGGGTGTATCGGGGATAGATATGATCATTGTCAATACCGATTCGCAAGCCCTCGAACAACTTGAAAATGTTAAAAAAATTCAAATCGGTGCAAAACTCACAGGTGGTCTTGGTGCAGGAATGAAACCGGAAATCGGTCGTGACAGTGCATTGGAAAACTACGATGACATAAAAGCCGCACTCGAAGGTGCAGACATTGTTTTCATCTCTGCCGGTTTGGGTGGAGGAACGGGAACTGGTGCCGCTCCCGTCGTTGCAGCAATCGCCAAAGAACTTGGTGCACTGACTGTATCTGTCGTTACGAAACCTTTTAATTTCGAAGGGAAAAAAAGAGCGAAACTAGCGGAAATGGGATTGGAAGAACTCAAAAAAGAGAGTGATTCTATCGTCGTCATTCCAAATGAAAAACTCCTCTCCATTATCGATAGACGACTAGGCATCAAAGAGAGTTTTAAAATCGTCGACAGCGTACTAGCACAAGCCGTCAGCGGTACTTCCGGCGTTATTCTCTCAAGTGGTGAAAATGACATCAACCTCGACTTTGCAGACCTTAGAACCGTAATGAGCCACAGAGGTATGGCTCTCATGGGAGTGGGAGAATTTGAAGGCGAAAATGCAGCTTACGAAGCTATCAAATCTGCCATAGAATCGCCACTGCTTGATAATATGTCCATCAACGGTGCTATGGGTGTTCTCGTACACTTCAAAATCAGTCCGGACTTCCCGACACTCGAACTCTATGAAGCGATGCAAGTCGTCAATGAAACAGCACATGAAGATGCCGACATAATTTTTGGGACTTCTACTGATCCTGATTTGCCGGAAAATTATGTTAAAATTACGATAGTTGCAACAGGCTTTGAACATAACGACGATAAAAAAATAAACAACGAAAACTTCGAAGGGGATGAAAAATCCACGGCAACACCGAAAGTGAAAATCCGTCCTCGCCTTGTAGTCGGAAGCGACACACTTGATTATGACGACCTGGACACTCCTGCATATATAAGAAGGCAGCAAGACTAAACTTTGAATCAACACTCCTTTGAAGAACTGCTCAAGTCCAAAACTCTCCTTGGACTTCGAGACAAAGCCACTCTAACTGAAATCAAAAACAACTACAAACGTCTTATGAAAGA
>JALWLR010000105.1 GCA_027084065.1 Helicobacteraceae bacterium
GACGAAAAAAATTGACCTGATGCTTTTTCAGTGGCTTTTGAAAACGAAGTATTAAACGACCATTTTTCCAGTAGACCAGTTTTAGTTTGTTTGTCGCTCGTACCGTCGGCTTTTTACTCTTTTTTGATGTTCTTTTTGTAGCGGTTTTTCGCTGAAGTGTTTTTTTTTGCTTGAGTTTTTTGGAATGAGGGCGTTTTTTTAAAAAAAGTTCCAACTCTTTTTCATAGTTACGCACATCTATATGCAACTTTTTACCGCTTTTGACGATCCCTTGAAGTGCTTTTTTTCTTAACGTATCGTTATTTTGCATCAATGCACGCAAGTAGAGGTTTTTGAAGTCATTGTAAGCCTCAAAAACATCGCTTTTTCGCTCAGAGCGAACGTGCGACTCCGCTCGCTTAAGCAGTTGGGCATCAGTAAGTGCGAAGAGTGCCGCACTCCAAAAAAGCAGCAGAAGGAAAAACGCCCTTTTGAACAAACGCTATTCGCCCTCTGTCAGCTTTTGCATAAGCTCTTTTACGGAGATGATTTCATTGAGCTTGTAGCCGTTACTACCTGAGAAGAAAAGTCCTGTTTCCATATTGCCATAATAGGCATCACTCAGACGGTCCGCTATACAAAAACCGACCTGTTTTGCCTCTTCGCCTCTGTGACACGGAGCGACACAGTTTGAAATACACTTAATTGCCGGTCCCTCTCTTCTTTCGACCAAATCGGTCAAGTGCGTATGCACGCCACGTGCGGGATAGCCAACCGGAGATTTCATCAAGATGATGTCCTCCTCTTTTGCCTCAAGAAGAACATTTTTGAAGTTTTCATGAGCATCACACTCATGCGTACCGATAAATCGCGTACCCATCTGCACACCCTTGGCACCCTTTGCCAAAGCCGCTTCTATATCGTTTTTATCCCAGATACCACCTGCAGCGATAACAGGCATGTCGCCCCATTTTTTTGCCTCTTCTACAACCGGTTCTATCAGATTTTCAAGCTGATACTCCTCCATTGCACACTGTTCATAAGTAAAGCCTTGATGCCCACCGCTTTTTGGACCTTCTAAAATGACGGCATCTGGAAGACGATCATAACGCTTTTTCCAGCGCTTGCAAATGATACTGAGCGCTTTTGGAGAAGAGACGATAGGTACTAGTGCAACATCGGGATACCCTTCGGTAAACTCCGGCATATTTGTAGGAAGCCCTGCCCCGGTTATGATGATGTCTATCCCCGCTTCACACGCATCTCTTACCACACGACCATAATCGTTGATGGCATAGAGAATGTTTGCCGCAAGCGGTTTGTCCCCACAAATTTTTCGTGCATTGTCGATTATGGCGCGAAGCCCCTCTTTGGAGTAGAAGTTCGCTGCATCAAGCGGTCTGTCGGCTACAAGTTTTTGTGCATACTTTTTATCTTCATAGTACCCTGTTCCAACGGCACTGATAACTCCAAGACCCCCCTCTTTCGATACTGTCCCGGCTAGTCTGTCCCAACTAATGCCTACCCCCATACCACCTTGGACAATAGGCTTTTCGATTGTGTATTTTCCAATTTTCAAGCTTTCAAAACTCATTATTTTACCTTTACTTTCGCGAACTTTCTTTTGCCTACTTGCAAAATGTACTCACCGCTTTGAAGCTGTAACTGTTCGTCCGCTATTTTCTCTTTGTTTAGGCGTACAGCTCCTTGTTTGATGTCTCTTCTTGCCTGTGAAGTCGATTTTTCCAAACCAGCTTCGACAAGTGCTTTGGCTATCCATATAGGACCCTCAAGCTCTACTTCGGCAATATCGCTTGGAATTTCACTTTTTGCATGTACGCGTTCAAACTCCTCTTTAGCCTTTTTCGCCGCCTCTTCGTCATGGAAGCGTGCCGTTATTTCAAAAGCGAGTTCCTCTTTGACCTTTTTAGGGTGGAGAGTTCCCTCCTCTACACCCTTTTTCAGTGCTGCTATCTCTTCAAGACTCTTTTGACTCAGCAGCTCAAAATAGCGCCACATCAATTCATCGGAAATGCTAAGCACCTTTGCGAACATATCGTTTGGATGTTCTGTGACACCGATGTAATTTCCAAGAGACTTGCTCATCTTCTGCACTCCGTCAAGTCCCTCCAAGATCGGCATCATAAGCACTGCCTGCTGTTTACCTACATCATATGCCTTTTGAAGTTGTCGTCCCATCAGTAAGTTAAACTTCTGATCCGTACCGCCTATTTCTATATCGCTTTTAAGATGAACACTGTCATAGCCCTGCAAAAGCGGGTATAAAAATTCACTAACGGCTATAGGAGTATTGGAAGCGTAGCGTTTGGAAAAATCATCACGCTCCAGCATACGCGCAACGGTCAAGTTTTGCGCTAGTGCAATCAATCCGCCTGCTCCAAGAGCTTCTAGCCAGCTTTTGTTGAAAACAACCTCCGTTTTTTCAGGATCGAGGATTTTAAAAGCCTGATCGGTATAGCTTTTTACGTTTTTTTCTATCTCCTCTTGCGTGAGCATCTTTCTTGTAGCACTTTTACCAGTCGGATCACCGATAGTTGCCGTAAAGTCTCCTATAAGAAACTGAATTGTCGCTCCATATTTTTGAAAAGCTGCCAGTTTTTGCAGTAAAACCGTATGCCCCAAATGCAAATCGGGTGCTGTCGGATCGAAACCGGCTTTGACGGTGTAGGTTTTACCCTCTTCAAAATAGTCCTGCAAAAGCTTCTCTATACGCTCTTTGTCTATTATTTCCGCTGCGCCGCGCTCTATTTCACTCAAAGCCTTCTTTATCATCTACTGTTATCCTGTATCGTCTTAGTTTGATTTATATGCGTCATCCGTGCGTATCATATGAATGACTTTTATTTTTTGCTCAATTTTACCACGAAGTAGATTAAGGTCTGCTTCGCCTGATTCGAAAAGTATTTCGCAGTAACGATAGTACCCTTCATTTCCTTCACTGAACTCTAGCGAAATGATGTTGATGTCCAACTTGGCAAGATAGGTCAAAAACTCTGCAAGCGCACCCTTTTTATTCTGCAATGAAACAATCACTTTATAATTAAAAAGATTTTTGTTATCCCATCGTAAAAAGAGCATCGGCTCATGATTGTGAATCTTTTTTTTAGCGACTTCACACATTTTGTGGTGTACATGCACAATGGATTTATCTAAGAAGCCGACAATCTCATCGCCGGATTTCGGATGGCAGCAGTAATCAAAAAGCACTTTGGAGATATGGGTTGGAGAGTGGATCTCTATATTGCTTAGATGATACTCTTTGAGCTTGAAACGATGTCTTGAGAGAAACTTTTTAAAACGACTGTTTTGTCCAATGTCTTGGATGTAACGGTTTATCATCTCTTTGAGTTTATCAAGATCATAGGCCAAAGCATCTGCATTTTGACACCCTTTTTCCGCTAGCCACTCATTGACTCTGGTGTAATTGAGATTCATAATGGTTGCAAGGATATTCTTACCCACCATCGCATTGATCTCTTTGAGACGTGCGTTGCATACCTGCTTCATATTTGTCTTGGCTTTGGAAGTTTTAACCGCATCTATCCAGCTACAATGCGCATTTATCTCATCGCCTGTAACAATTTTCACTATATCTCCGTTATGCAACTCACTTAAAAGCGAAACCCTGTTTTTGTTGATGAGCGCACTTTGGGCTTTGTTACCAATTTCTGTATGGACAGCATAAGCAAAGTCAAGAGCGACCGCTCCGCGAGGTAGTGTGAAGACATCTCCTTTGGGAGAAAAAACGGTTATATCTTCGCTGTAGAGATCATTTTTAATCAGTGCATAAAAATCCTCAATAGTCTCGCCTTGATACTGTAAATTATCAAGCCAATCAAGCTTGACATTCACACCACCGCTTTTGTATTTCCAGTGTGCAGCGACTCCCAACTCGGCGGTTTTGTGCATCTCAAAGGTGCGAATTTGGACTTCAAAGATGCCTTTATCGTGAAAAACGGTAGTATGAAGCGTCTGATAACCGTTATCTTTCGGCACGGCTATATAGTCTTTAAACCTTGAAGAGAGCGGCTGAAAATGCAGATGCACAAGCCCCAAAACCTTGTAACAGTCCAAATCATTCTTAACTAAAATGCGTACTGCCAGCAAATCCAAAATCTCATCTATGGAGATGCCTTTACGCTGCATTTTCAAATAGATCGAATAGTGATGTTTTATACGTGAGAGTATTTCAAAATCCTCCTCGCTAAAACCGTTTTTAAGTAGCAAATGGGTCAGCTGCTCTTTGAAGTCATTAAGACGAAGCTCTATTTGATGGTAATTTTCTGCAAGATAGTGCTCGATTTCACGCTTTTTTTCAGGAAACAAATAGCCAAAGCTTAAATCTTCCAACAGATTTTTTAAAAAAGAGATACCCAGTCTATGGGCAATAGGAGCGTAAACAACAAGCGTCTCTTCCGATATACGTTTTTGTTTGTGCAAAGGGAGTGCATCGAGTGTGAGCATATTGTGTAGTCGGTCACAAAGCTTGACTACAAGTACGCGCACGTCTCGTATGCTCGCAAGAAGCATCTTTCTAAAAGAGAGTGCGGATATAACAAGCTTTTCATCGGAGTTGGAGGGGATGAGCTCTTTGTCGCGAATAGCGTCAATTTTTGTAAGCCCTTTTACAAGATGTGCTACGTCACTGCCATATTTTTCCTCTATTTCTTCAAGCGTCGTGTCGGTATCTTCTACGACATCATGCAAAAGAGCGGCAACGACCATCGCTTCATCTGCACTGATAGCAGCAACAATAGCTCCTACTAAAATGGGATGGATAATGTAGGGCTCGCCACTTTTGCGCTTTTGTGTTTTATGTGCCTCTTTTGCAAAGGCAAGTGCATTTTCTATGGCATCTGTAGGTGTAATTTTCGAGAACAAAAAGTTCTCGGCATCTTCTACAGTGTGAAGATGCTTTATACGCTGAATATCGACCTTGTCAAGAGACAAAGGAGCCTACTTTTTCTCAACAAAGCCTTTTATGGAAACAAGACCTTCGGCTATTTCCATTAAAGCAAGATCCGTCGGCTTGATCTCTTTTGCCGAAACGCTTAGCTTACTAGAAGCTCCGTTGACAAGTTCATCCGCTCTTTTTGCGACTGCCAAAGAGAGCTGGTATCTGTCTAGTTCCGGATTTGCTTCAAGCACTTTTGCAGTAAGTTGTTCTATTTTTATATTCATCGTTTCTCCTAAAATTATTGTACTATCGAACAGTTTTCTCTGTTGTCGTTTTTAATGATGTCAAGCAAATTCCCCTCTTTGAACATATCACATACGATAATAGGCAATGAGTTGTCTTTTGCCAAAGCTATGGAGGTATCGTCCATGACATTGATGTGATCGTTTAAAGCCTGGTCATAAGAAAGAGTATCTAGCTTTTTCGCATCGGGGTATTTCTTTGGATCTTTATCATACACACCGTCTACTTTTGTCGCTTTTATGATGACCTCGGCTCCTATCTC
>JALWLR010000106.1 GCA_027084065.1 Helicobacteraceae bacterium
GTTGAAAGGTTGAGAAACAAAATCATAGGCACTATAAGCAGTGCCGAAATGATCAACCCTTCGGTGTTGTTGAAAATATTTTGCTCATAAATTTTCGGCAATTCTCCCTCTTTTGCCAGAACATAACTGATTTGCGTCGTTGCATAGAGAGTCGCGTTTATTGCCGAAGCGGTTGCAAAGAGTGCCGTTGCGGCAATGATTTTAAAACCGAGTTCGCCAAAAGCCGGTTTTGCCGCTTCCGCCAAAGCAAAATCTTTTGATTTGATAATCTCATCTAGCGTCAAGTTCCCAAACACCGCAACAGAGATAGCCACATACAAAAGTGCCACGATCAAAATAGCGGCAATCATGGAACGAAGCATTATCCGCTTAGGATCTTGCATATCCTCGACGGAATTGGTAATGACACTAAACCCCTGATAAGCAAAAAACGTAAGACCCAGCGCGTAGAATATATTGATAGGTGCGGGGATGTCTGCATGTAGAAGTTTCTGCGGATCCATATAGAGCAAAGCGGCCACCGTAAAAACGATCAAAGCTCCTACTTTGACAATGACTATTAGCGATTCCGATTTAGCAACCATTGAAGCACCGATAAGGTTGATAAATACAAAAAAACCAAGTACACCAAGGGCATACACATTGGTCCAAAATTCATTCACACCCGATGCCATGTATGTCGCGGCATATGTTCCAAACGACTTGCTTACCGCCGCAAGTGCGACAAGTTGCGCCATATAGAACAAAACACCCAAACTGCCTGAGAAAAACCCCTCGCCGTAACTCTGAACGAGATACTCTATGATGCCTCCTCTACTTGGGTAGGCAATGGCAAATTTTGCTAGCGAATAACCGCATAACAATGCGATAACTCCGGCAAGCACGAAAGAGAGGATGACCATCTCGCCCGCTATCGCTCCGGCTTCTCCAATGACTATAAAAATACCGGCTCCCACCATCGAGCCTATACCTAAAAAAACCGCACTCCAAAAACCAAACGCTTTTTTCTCAGACACTTGCATTTTCCTCTCTTTTTTGTTTCAAATAGTAAAACATAGCAATTTCACTGAAAAATGGACCGAAAATATTGATAACGGGAACAAAATTGAAAAAAGAGCCTATAAACGCTATGCCCCAAATAGCCCATCTGTACTCACGAAACTCCCTCTTTGTCGGATTTTGAAACAGCAATGTAGCGGCATCGAAAAAGAGTGTATCTTTTGTGAGCCATACCCATAAAGCGATTTGAATGAGAAAGTTCAAAAAGGGAACGAACAAAAAGGGAAAAGCAAGCAAAGAGACAACAAAGAACAAAGCCGCATCTCTTAAGGTATAGCGAAAAATGGAAAACCCCCGCTCCTCATAAATGGGATCGTAAGGGCACTCATGCTCCCGTACACGAGCCAAGAACTTTGGCGAATAGAGACTTGCCGTTATTGTCAATGAGATAATGATCATATTGTAAAGTAGATAAAACCCAAGCAAATAAGCAATGGCAACCTCAACAGTCTCAAACGGCAGCCATGTCAAGATTTTCTCAAGTTGAGTATGAATACTCGAAGCGTTTGCAAACCAAACTATAGCCCAAAACAAAGCACTTCCAACTACTAATGTCAGGGTTATCCATCCGCTGTGCTCTTTTTTCTCTTCATCCAAATAAACATTCATCAAGAAGGCATGTACAATAGCAAAGCTTAGAAGAACAACCTGCATGTATAAAAATGCTGACAAAAAAACAGCACCGTTACTGCGGATGAAAGAAAAAGGAACAAGTTCGACGAGTGAAGCACTCACAGCTATGATTCCGTCCCAAAACAAAAAACCGACAACTGCCCAAAAAAGTGTTACAACCATCCCAATCGTGACAATATAACGCATTATATATCGCTTGGAAATCTGCTTATAGGCAAAAAACAGCGCATCTAAAAAATCTTGCATCTTTCTCTTTCCTTTTTTCTAATTATATACCAAATATATAGAAAAAGAGTGAATTAAAAGAGATTAGATATGGAGAGTCTCTTTTTTATACATCTAGTTTGCAGATTTTGGAAAGACAAAAAAGAAACTATACCAATACCATCTACCATCTTTGGCTTTTGCTGTACAGGTGTAGTGATCTCTTGGTGGATGTAGCGGTTTTTTTGCCTTTATAACCAAAGTAGTAGCACCTTTTCTTTGCATCCAAAGTCGCTCTCCGCTGGAGGTAAAACAGTTGACTCCAAAGAGCGGATAAGCCAGTTCCAATTGCAGTTTCGGGGGATTGTGTTTGATGAGATGGCTTGCATCCGGCAGATGTTTTAGCGGCATTGCATGTGTATGGAGCTTGAGTAAAAAGCCTTTTTTCCCGGCAAAACGCTCCGACATCGGATAGCGTGGAATCTCTTGCAATGGTGTCATGGAAGAAAATACGCCGGGAACTTGTGCAACTGCCGTAAAACCAACCTCTTTGACAACATCGGCAATCTCTTTCGTATACTCCCCAAAAGGGTATGCCAGCATCTTTGGATCACTATTGCATGTAGTCCCAAGCTCCTCTTGTAAGCGCTGCTGAGCCTGCATAATCTGCTCTTTAATTTTTCTGCGCATTACCTTCGGCGGCAAATTCACAAAAGAGACAAATGATATATGATGGCTTGTGTGGTTGGCAAACTCCGCACCGAAGTGCTGCATCTGACGCATTTGTTCCCATGTCATAAATGCACCGTAATGTTTGTCTACCGGATCTGTATTGACAAAGACAGTAAAGGGAAAACCTTTTTCTTTAAGAAGAGGGTAAGCATTTGTATAGACACTTTTATAAGCATCATCCATTGTAAGTGCAACCGTTTTTGGAGGGAGCTTTTTACCGTTTTGCATGTAGCGAATAATTTTTGAAAGTGGCCAAACATTATAGCTATGCTTTGCAAGGTACTCTAACTCAAACGCAAATTGATCGAGTCTGATATTTGTCGATGCATAACGATCTTCGCCGAAACGATGATACATAAAAATAACAGCCTCGTTACTCTTACCTTCTTTCGATGCCCATACGCTTACAGTACCAAACAGTAGTAAAAAAAATAGAAAAATCGTTTTCATCATAGTTATTTTGCCAAAAATCCCATCGATTTTTCGGTATCGAAGTCGGCATTTTTCTCTTTTTGAATCTCTTCTATGAAATCCTGCATAGTAAAAATCGGGTTCTCTCTAACCGCTACTTTGTAAGCCGTATTTTTTACAATCAAATTGATTTGCCCACCGGTAAGGTTGTATTGTGCCAGTTTGGCAATATCGAAATCCTCTTCATAATCCGCCTCTTCGGGTAGCATCAGCTGCCATAAACGAAGTCTTTGTTCCTTGTTTGGTCTTTTGAATTCGATTTTATAATTAAAACGTCTCGAAAACGCTTTGTCGATGTTTTCAAGTAGATTCGTCGTAGCTATAAGCATGCCTTGAAAGTTCTCTATCTGCTCTAAAAAGATATTTTGCATTTGGTTGTGCATCTGATCGGCACTCGATCCAATACCGCTGCTTCTTGCACTCAAAAACTGATCCGCTTCATTCAAAAGCAAAATAGGCTCACTTTTTGTTTTTTTGGCAAGATCGGTATAGGTGTCGAAAATCTTTCGGACATTTTTTTCACTCTCGCCGACATACATCGAAAGAATTTTAGAACAGTCAAAGGCAAGAATCTGCTTTTTAAGCGACTTCGCAAGCGAATGTGCCGTTAGAGTTTTTCCCGTTCCCGGAGGACCATAAAAGATGATGCGCGCATCTATCCCGCTTCGCTTATCCTTTATGCCCCACTTTACAAGACGATTGACAACCTCTTTATCCACCTGTTTCATCAGGTTTTGTAGCGTCTTTTCCGTTTCCGGATTGAGTACGACATCTTCAAGCGACGTTGTCGGTTCCACAAGCTCGAAGACATCCTGCTCTTCGATAAGCGCATTGAGTTTAAGGCGTTTTACTTTTTTCGACTTTTGAGGATGCATAATATTTTGCAGCACTTCATCGACTATGTAAAAAGCGCGGCTGATACCGCCAAAAGGATTGAGCATCTCCTCATAATCGATGATTCCCTCCGTTATAAGCCGGCTACCCTCCTCCAAAAGACTGCGATTTTTAATGCGATCATACTCATCGAAACTGATAAGATCGATAAGATTGTTCATCTCGCGAAGACTTGCATCGGTTGCACTGTACTCTTCGCGCAGCAAAGCTATGAAGATAACCTGCTCTTTGTCACTTAACTTTTTTTGCTTGAAAAAGCGATCAAGCACCAAAGACTCTTTATCATCCGTTTTTTCAATACGCTCCTCAATGCGTTTTTCCAGCAGCTCAAGTTTGTTATGCAGTCTGTCGATGCCAAGAGAGTGTTCATGAACGTTTTGCCGTATGGCGCTCATTTTTTGATAGAGCTCTATTCTAAAAAACTGATCTTGCAAATACTCCAAATGATCCGAATAGGGCTTGATCTCCGGCAACTCTACTTCAAACGAACCATCTTGAAAGAGTTTGAGTAAAGAGGGAGTTGGAGAAACTGCGGCATTGAGCAGCTCAAGCGGTGTGACATCGGCTACTTTGACCGGGTTGAAGCTTTGATGATGCAGCCAGCCCAGCTCAAGCAGTGTCTTGATCTCGCTTAGATGATCAAGATATTCAAACTCCTTATCTCCAAAAAGTTCCTGAAGCATATCGAACACATAAATATCTTCACGTCCTGCAACATACTTCGCTGCAACTTTTTGTAAAATTTTCGCTTCGTTTTCACTGCATTTGAGATGTGGAAATATTTCCGTTTTTGTTACATCTTCCGTCTCTAAAAACTCTATCAGTACTTTCACATATTTCCTTTACTTAAAACTGCCACAGATATTGATCCACTTCCATATAGCCTATGATTTCTTTAACGACTTTTTGGCTTTTTGGCTCTATGATGTAGGTTACCGGTGCTATGCGCGAAAGTAGAAAATCGGGGAAGTTTTTATGGTACTCATTCACAATAGCACTCACATAGCGCTCTTTAATAAACTTTCTTACATCTCTATCCGTGAGCACCTCCTCCTCTAGTTTCGTACAAAAAGGGCATCCATCTTTTACATACAGTACAAGCAGCAATTTATGCTGTGCTATCGCTTTTTTTCGAGCCTGTTCATAATCGAGCTCATACTTCATCAAGCGTGCAAAATCTTTATAATCTTCAAAAATATTCGCTTGCAACATCACTGCCAAGACCATCCAAAAAGCCAGCACTCGCATCAACGTTTCCTACTCCCCTATAAACGAATACAGTAGGCGAATCTCCTCAGGCCACAAAGATTCATCGATGGTCTCTAGAACCAGAGGAATGTCATCCATACGGGGATCATTCATTATAAAACGAAACGCATCCAGACCAATCTCGCCTTTTCCCAACGAATGATGGCGATCCACTCGGCTTCCAAGCGGCGGCTTGGAGTCATTTATATGCATACCCTGCA
>JALWLR010000107.1 GCA_027084065.1 Helicobacteraceae bacterium
CATTCATACTTTTTCCACCTCTATTTTTTTTGCTTCCTCTTTTCGAAGCGCTATTTTCATCTTACCAACCTCTATCTCCACCGTACTCTTTGCCGGTGCCGTGGCAAGAAGCCGCAAATCCGCTCCTTTGATGACACCAAATGAAATCAACCGTCGTTTTAGATCACTAGAAGCGCTAATTTTTTTCACTTTTGCATGTTCCCCTATTTGAAGATCCAATACATTCATCCGATCCCCCTAAAAATTATAATCTATACGTGCAACGATTCGATTGAGTCTATTATCAGAATCACGCATGGAGAAGTTGGCAAAAACTACCTGCGCCTGCCACTTTTTCTCTTTTTCATATGTATAGATTAGGTCATGCTCGTGAATGGAGTTGCTATTGCATCCCATATAGCCATATGCATATTCGAATGAGCTGTACCACTCCTCTTTGTCATACCCTAACGAAGTTCGGTACATCTCAATATCCTCTCCCGGAGAGGTCTCACTTGCAAATGCAATAGTCGCTTCATCAAGACTCGTAAAGTAAGGTCCTCCACCAAAGCCGTCCGTAACATATTTACCCGGTTTGACAAATGCACCGTTTGCAGCCAAACCTAAAAAAAACTCATTATAATGCCCGATGAACATCGCACCGACTACTTGACCGTCGACGTTGGAGTTCTCCTCTTCTCGTATGTATGCATACTGCAATCCATAATCAAAATGAATAGCATCATCTACATCATATAGTCCGTTTATCTCAGCATATCCTATACTCGCCATCTTGTCTATATAATGCAGCCATACGCTTGCCTCACTCTCTTGAGCGTATTCATAAATCAAAGAAGCACCAACTAATCCACGACCTCCTTCAACCAGTTTTTTAAATTCATTTTGAGTTGCGTTGCTGTCTTCATCCTGTGAATCAAAACCTGCCCATCTTTGTATATAAAAAAATTGTGTGGAGAGAGTATCACTATATTTAATCTGCCCCCAAGCACCTTCGAACGTATTTTGACTCATTCGCAAATCATCTGTATTGGCATAAGGCATATCTATGGCAAAACGCCCTACAATCGCTTCAACATCTTCTAAAACGTAGTGGAGATTCGCTTCAGCCAAATAGGTATAGGATTTTCCCTGTGTCGAATAAAAATCCAAAGAGCGTTGAGCAGTATCATACAAAAAAGGCAGATCTTGGGAAATATAGGCTGCCGCTTTGAAGCTCACACCTTTATACTCGGCACTTTTTATCCCCATAATGCCCCCTACAGCAGCTGCAAAACTATTTTGATAATCCGTTGTCTGCTCTTTAAAACGTGCCCCAAAATAACCAAATCGGATTTTTCCATACGCATCGGCATATGCAAACATATTTTCTACACTATCCGTTTTTTCCGGCAACTTGTGAACCACTTTGAAACGATCCGTCATCTTTTGATGAATCAATCCAATAGAGTTTTTTTCTCTTTCTATATGTGAATGTTGCTTAGAGACATTGATGTCGTTTAAAGCTATTGCTAGCATTTCCATAATTTTTATTATCCTTGAATCTTATAGATTTTATTTGATGATGAAAGAGTACCCATTCTTACCTTAGAGAGTTCTTAATAATGATAACAGTTATCATATTTGCGCCTCTATGAATTTATCTTCATCTGCTATAATTACGCTTAAAAAGGGATTACGTGAACAACAAAAGCTTTCTTTTCCAATCAAAATCGCACTTCAACCTTGCAAACCTTTTTACAATGGTCAATATTATGGCGGGACTACTGGCTACCTACTTCATAACACAAAACAATTTCACTCTTGCCATAGTTCTTGCATGGATCGGCGGCGCTTTTGATATTTTTGACGGGAAAATAGCACGAAAATACAATCTCTCCAATGAGTTTGGCATTCAACTCGATAGTTTCGCCGACTTTTTAAGTTTCGTTTTGGTGCCGGTTTTCTTGATTTTTCAAGCCGTCTATAGCCACCTAGAGGGATTTTGGCTATTTCTAGCGGGGCTTGTCAGTATTTACTACGTTATCTCCGGTCTAAGAAGACTTATTCAATTTAACATCGATGCCGATGCTGGAAGTGTAGAGAAGTATTTCATAGGTGTCCCGACTCCTCTTGGCGCAATACTACTATGGCTTGCCTATCTTGCCAATGCCTACGCTATTTTACCTCCGCAAGGCGTCATACTTGCAATGCTCATTATAGGTTGGAGTCTAAATTCTAAACTCAAAGTCCCACACCCTTAACAACTCTTAAGCTTAAATTTTGCTTATTTTGTTATACTTCGGCTCTAAATTTTAAAAACGGGTGTTTTTTACTCAAGTTGTGTGTTGTGTAAAGTGTAAACTTTTGACTATGTATTGCTTTTTGAGTTATAAACACTCAAATAAAGGTACTTAATGCAAGAGAATGCACAAATAAAAACATTTCAGGACTTGGGTTTGAAAAAATCCATTCTCAACTCTATTCAAAGAGCGGGCTTTACAGCTCCTAGCCCAATTCAAGCTGAAGCTATTCCTCATATTCTGCAAGGAAAAGACCTCGTAGGTCAAGCACATACAGGTACAGGTAAAACCGCTGCTTTTTCACTTCCAGCACTTAACAATATGACACTCAAAGATGGAGTGGAACTTCTTGTCATCACTCCGACACGAGAGCTCGCAACGCAAGTAAGTGATGAAATCTACAAATACGGCAGAGACATCGGCGTTAAAACGGTTACGATTTACGGTGGTAGTTCATATCGACGTCAACTTGATCTTATAGAGCGCGGTGCGCACGTCGTTGTCGCAACACCGGGACGACTTCTTGATATTTTAAAAAAGAATATGGTTAAAGATTTTGCACCGAAAATGGTTGTTCTTGATGAAGCGGACGAAATGCTCGATATGGGCTTTCTTGACGACATCAACGAAATTTTTTCCTATCTGCCGACTGATAGACAGACACTGCTTTTTAGTGCGACGATGCCGAAACCTATCAAAACACTTGCCGAGCGCATTTTACACGACCCTGTTTTCGTCAGCATAACAAAAGGCGAAACAACCAATGCCGACATCGAACAACTCTACTACATTATCGAAGAGAGTGAGCGAGATGCAGCCATTATCCGTTTAATGGACAGCGAGAAACCAGAAAAATCGGTCGTATTTTGCCGTACAAAAAGTGAAGTCGATCGTCTAGCTACCGTTTTGTCTGCAAACGGTTACTTGGCAAACGGACTCCATGGGGACATGGAGCAACGCCAACGCGAAGCCGTCATTAAAAGTTTCAAAAACGGTGAAATAGATGTACTAGTCGCAACAGATGTCGCAGCACGTGGGATTCACGTAAACGGGATTTCACATGTGTTTAACTACCATATTCCTTTCGACCCTGAAAGCTACGTTCACAGAATCGGTCGTACAGGGCGTGCTGGAACAAAAGGAAAAGCTATTACACTCTTGACTCCACTAGAGTTCAAGGAGCTAAAACGCATCAAACAAAAAGTGGGTACAAATATCGATCTTGCATTCGTTCCAAGCAAACAAGAGCTCAAAGAGTCCAATAAAGAAGCGGTTGTTCAACAAATTCTCGATCAGCATATCTTCGAAGAAGCACCGGCGATTCTTGATATGCTCAAAGAGGAGATAGACGAAGAGACGATTATTTTCAAACTTATCTCCATGGTTCTTGATAGAAACGCCATCAAAGGGCCAAACTCCATTGGTATTCCTAAAGAAAAACTCCAATACATTCTTGAAAAAATGGAAAAACGTCATGATGGAGGTGGAAGAAACCGTGGACGAGGCGGATACAGAGGCAATCGAAACTCTCGCGGAGGTAACAACCGCGGCAGAGAGAGAAACAGAAGTCGAAGCAGACACTAGCAGTCTGCTCCGTTTCGATGAAAGATCGGACAATGATTTATCAAAACGAACACTTCTATATTGAAAAAGAAGAGCATGAACTTCCATGGGTAAAGATTTTTACCAAAACACCCTACAAAGAGCTTACAGACCTCCCACAACCCATCTTTAATGAGCTATGGAGTCTCTACGCAGAGGTGGAGACCATAATGAGAGAGTATTTTCAACCCGATAAAATCAATATGGCAAGCTTTGCCAACATGCTTCCAAGAGTTCATCTGCACGTCATCGCAAGATACACTGACGACGCATACTTTCCCAATCCTGTATGGGGCGAAAAGCTTCGTCAAGGGCGAAAAATAAAAGAGGATTTTGGTGCGTTTTACGCTTTAGTGCAAAAGAGATTAAAAGAAAAAGAAGAGGAGCTCTAACGCTTCTCTTTAGGCGGAGAAAAAGGAACAAGAGCGCTTCCCCACGTCAAACCGCCTCCAAAAGCATCAAGTAGCATCATCTCGCCGGCTTTAAGCTTGCCCTCTTCGTACAGATCGTTTATAGCCATCGGAATGGAAGCACCTGAAGTGTTGCCATATTTTGCAACAGTCAAAACAACCTGCTCCTCACGCATCTTCAAAGCATCTCCTACAGCCTTTATGATTCTGTAGTTTGCCTGATGTGGAATGAAATGGTCTATATCTTCACTCTTGATACCGTTAGCTTCTAAAATATCGCGGACATCCTGTGTCAAAGTACGAACGGCAACCTTGAATGTCTCATTTCCTTTCATTTGCATGTAGCATCCCGCGGACTCCTTGTCAAGCGCATCATGCGCTGATCCGCTACCACCGTTTGGTGTCATAAGCAAGTCTGCGTAAGTGCCGTCACTTGCAGTATGGACATCTACAATTGCCTCCTCTTTTTTGTCCGTAGCACTGATAACCGCTGCTCCGGCTCCATCCCCAAAGAGTATACAAGTACCGCGATCTTGATAGTTTGTAATTGCGGAGAGTTTTTCAGCGCCTATTATCAAAACATTTTTCTTCATCCCGCTTTCAATAAAAGCTTTAGCTATTGCAAGCACATAGATAAATCCTGTACATGCAGCAGAAATATCAAAAGCCGTTGCATTTTTGATACCGAGATTGGCACTAATAACCGTTGCCGTCGAAGGCATACAAAAATAATCAGGAGAGATAGTCGCACATACGACCATGTCTATCTCATCACTCTTCAACCCTGCACGCTCAAGTGCTATTTTCGCCGCTTTTGTTCCCATATCGCTCGTTTTTTCATCTTTATCTGCAATATGGCGGGTTTTAATACCGGTTCTTTTTGTTATCCACTCATCTGATGTATCGACCATTTTTGCCAAATCATCATTGGTAAGTGTGTTTTTCGGTACATATGCCCCAATAGACCTAAAAGCAGCGTATTGCATCAGTTTTCCTTTTGTTTAAGCATCTCTAGGCGTTCTACAATGTGTGCATTCACGCCTGTATCCACATAGCGGATTGCCTGATAGATGGCATTCTCAATAGCTTTGGAGTTACTTTTTCCGTGACTAACAATTGCACATCCCTTTATGCCAATAAGCGGTGCACCACCAATCTCTGCATAATCT
>JALWLR010000108.1:0-366 GCA_027084065.1 Helicobacteraceae bacterium
GTTGCTTGCTCCTATTTATATGCTGGAAAAAAGAAGTGTCGGACCGAGTCTGGGTGCAGACAGTATCAAAGCAAGTACAGTTGCACTCATTAGCGGATTTGTTTTGGTTATGGTGTTTATGGTGCTTTACTATCGTATGGCAGGTGTTATTGCCAACATTGCACTTGTTGCGAACCTCTTTTTGATTTTGGCGGTTATGGCGCTCTTTGGTGCAACGCTTACACTTCCGGGAATGGCAGGTATAGTGCTTACTGTTGGGATGGCAGTCGATGCCAACGTTATCATCAATGAACGAATTAGAGAACTTTTGTATGAAGGCGCATCCATCCATAAAGCCATAGAGGAGGGGTATGCCAATGCCATGAG
>JALWLR010000108.1:376-731 GCA_027084065.1 Helicobacteraceae bacterium
CACTATGAGTATAGGTATTTTGGCTTCTATGCTGACGGCCATTTTAGGTACACACGGTATTTACCAGATGCTGGAAAAAAGAATCGCCAAGAGTAATGACAAGCACTTTTGGTTTGGGATAAAGGTGTAAAGATGGAATTTTTCAAATATACCAGACCCTATGACTTTATGGGGAAATCAAAAATCGCTATGGCGATTTCCATAATGCTTATACTTGCCTCGTATGCTCTTTTGGCAACAAAGGGACTGAACTACGGTATAGACTTTGCAGGTGGAACGATAGTGCAGGTAAAGTATGACAAAAAAGCACCGATTGCACAGATGCGCAAAAAGCTCAAAGAGAACCCAATGTTTG
>JALWLR010000108.1:741-5400 GCA_027084065.1 Helicobacteraceae bacterium
GAGTTCGGTTCGCCCGATGAGGTTATCATACGGATGAAAACATCATCGAAAAATGTCAAGCAGGATATTGGCGATGTGGTACGAAAGCAGCTTGCCGGAACAGGAAATTTCGAAATTCGCCGGGTAGACATCGTAGGTCCAAAAGTAGGAAGTGAGCTACGAGAAAAAGGGCTTATGGCAATGTTTTTGGCAATAGCTTCGATTTTAATCTATGTCGCTTTTCGTTTTGAATGGCGTTTTGCCGTCGCTTCCATAATGGCCTTGGTGCATGATGTCTCCATAGCTCTTGGGGCTATTAGTCTCTTTTCTATCGATGTCAATCTTGATGTACTGGCAGCACTTTTAACACTGCTTGGTTATTCTCTCAATGATACGATTATCGTTTTTGATAGAATCCGGGAGGGTATTGTCAAATCTAAAGAGAGTGATTTAGCAGCTATTATCAATGAGTCGATAACAAAAACGCTCTCTCGAACGACACTGACCTCTTTGACGACCTTCTTTGTCGTCTTAACACTCTTTTTGTTTGGCGGAGAGATCATACATGCGTTTAGTTTCACTATGCTTGTGGGTATAATTGTCGGAACATACTCTTCGATCTTTGTGGCTTCGCCTATTTTGATGTGGCTTGGTTTTGATGTGAAAAACTACCGAGCGAAACTGGCGGAAAAAGCAAAACGTGAAGCAGAAAAAGAGAAAATGCGTGCCCAGTATGAAGGTGGAATGGTCTAATTAGAGCCATTGTAAGCTACATGCAAAAGAGGATGCGAGATAAAGAACTTCACTTTCATCTCGCATTTTCTTGACAATCTTCCTAGATATATAGTAAAATTACATATCAATTTGAAGGTACACAAATCTTACAACCTATAAAAAATTTAAAACAGACCCCACAACATGAAAAATCCCAAATCGCAAGGTAAAGCCTAATATGAGTGAAGAACAGACATCTCAAAACGTCAATGGAAACAGAAAACAGCCTCCTGCTAAAAGTAACAAACAAAACAATAGCAACAATCAAAGAACACATACGCCCGTAAATGGAATGACAATAGAGCAACTTCGTACAAAGCCCATTGAAGAGCTTGTAGAAATTGCTACAAAAGTCGGCATAGAAAATCCCAACGACCTCAAGCGTCAAGATCTGATTTTTGAGATTTTAAAAGCGCAAACGGCACAGGGCGGTTATATACTTTTTAGTGGTATTTTAGAAATTATGCCCGATGGGTACGGCTTTATGCGAAGCATAGATAAAAGCTTCAGCGACAGCGTGCATGATGCTTACGTCTCCAATACGCAGATTCGCCGTTTCGGACTTAGAAACGGAGATGTGGTTACGGGACAGGTACGTCCTCCAAAAGAGCAGGAGCGTTACTATGCACTTATAAAAATAGAAGCTATCAACTATCTTCCTCCTGAGCAAAGTAAAAAAAGACCGCTTTTTGAAAACCTCACACCGCTTTATGCGACCGATCAGATCAAACTGGAGTACCGTGAAGATGGGATTACGGGTCGTATGATGGATCTGTTCGCACCTATTGGAAAGGGGCAAAGAGGACTGGTTGTTGCACCTCCTAGAAGCGGTAAGACGGAGTTGCTTAAAGAGATAGCACACGGTATTAGCCATAACCATCCTGAGATCGATCTGATGGTACTGCTTGTGGATGAGCGTCCAGAAGAGGTAACAGACATGGAGCGAAGCGTCAATGGAGAGGTCTACAGCTCCACATTCGATATGCCTGCAAAAAACCATGTCAAAGTTGCCGAAATGGTAATTGAGCGTGCAAAAAGACAGGTCGAACTTGGCAAAGATGTTGTAATCTTGCTTGACTCTATCACGAGACTCGCAAGAGCATACAATACAGTCACGCCATCAAGCGGAAAAGTACTCTCCGGGGGTGTCGATGCCAATGCACTTCACAAGCCAAAACGTTTTTTCGGTGCGGCACGTAATATAGAAAACGGCGGAAGCCTGACCATTATCGCTACAGCTCTTGTCGATACGGGAAGCAGAATGGATGAGGTAATTTTCGAAGAGTTCAAAGGTACAGGTAACTCCGAAGTAGTTCTAGATAGAAAAATAGCCGAGAGACGTATCTTCCCAGCTATTGACATCTTAAAATCCGGAACACGAAAAGATGAACTTCTTATTGGTCCGGAAGTATTGCAAAAAGTGTATATTTTGCGTCAGATGCTCCAAAAACAGGAAAACGAAGTCGAAGCACTCAAATTTATATATAATATCATGAAGAAAAAACCGACAAATGAGGAGTTCTTGGCAAGCATGAATGCCGAGTAATCCTCTAAAGGCTGGAAAATGATAGATGCAGTCGCATCGTTTTTGGAGAATTTCTTTTTCGATCTTCTCGCTCTTATCGTTATAGTCATTATCGCTATAGCGATCTATGACCGTTTTATTCAACGAAAACACCAACTTCTAATCAATTATCCTTTTATCGGGCGCTTTCGCTACTTTTTTGAAGCTGTACGAGAGCCTTTTAGACAATACTTCGGTGATGAAGATTTTTATGAATCCCGCGATAAGATAGACTGGGTATACGATGTCTCCAAAGATAAAAGCGGTTTTATCTCCTTCTCCCCCTCACAACCGCAAAAAAATCCGAAATTTCTGATTCAAAACGCCAATGCACCTTTAAATGACGATGAAGTCAGTGAGGATTTTAGCGTGACATTTGGAAAAGAACGTCCTATGCCTTTTGTGGCAAGAAGTATCATCGCCAGAAGTGCGATGAGTGACGGTGCAATCTCTCCAGAAGGAACGCGAGCCTTTGTCAAAGGTGCTTTTATGGGCGGTTTTCCCATAAATAGCGGTGAGGGGAGTGTAACGACCAACTTCTTTTTTACACATAAATGTTCACAAAATCCAGATGCTTCGAAATATTTGCAAATAGTCCCATTGCGACCTCTACAACGCATTTTTTACAGATTTACTAAGTTAATCGGCAACCGATATATTGCGATCAATATGGCAAGAAAAGTTTTACTGGATAGAAATGAAGAGGAGACCTATATTTTCGATGAAGAGGGTTTGCTCTTTTTTCGTCCAAACTGGAATGCACCGCTTGAGAACTTTCCAAAAGAGCCTCCAAAAGATATGCCTGATATTATTTTTCAGTTGAGTTCCGGTCTTTACGGTGCACGGGACAAAGATGGTAACTTCGATGAAGAGCGCTACCAAAAAACAATGGCTTTTTGTCGTATGACGGAGATCAAGCTTGCACAAGGAGCGAAGCAAACTGGCGGGAAACTTGTTGCCAATAAAGTAACACCGGCAATTGCTTATTATCGTGGTGTAGAACCTTACAAAAATCTTTATTCTCCTAACCGTTTTCCCTATGCACACACGGTTGAGGAGCTTTTTGATTTTGTTGCGAGATTGCAAAAGCTTTCTAAAAAACCAGTCGGAATCAAAATTGTCATATCTTCGAAGAAAAACTTTATGGAGTATGCCAAAGAGATCAAAAAGAGAGTTTTGGAAAATATTGAAGGCATTCCCGATTTCATTACAATCGACGGTGGCGACGGAGGAAGTGCGACAGCGCCGCTGTATTTGATGGATAGAGTGGGACTACATGTAAAAGATGCCGTTTTTATAGCCGATACTGTTTTAAAGGAGCTTGGCATACGTGAGAGAGTCAAACTCGTTGCAAGTTCGAAAATACTTACGCCTGATGATGTTGTCATTACAATGTGCCTTGGCGCGGATTTTATTCAAATTGCACGTGGATTTATGCTGAGTGCGGGATGCATAAGGGCACGGATGTGTTCGGGAGAGGGGAGTCATCAATGCCCTGTAGGACTTGCCACGCAAGATAAAAAGCGTCGCCGTTCCTATCTTGTCTACAAACAAGCATCCAAAGTAGCGGCATATCATAAGAATCTCCTCAAGGGTATAAAAACGATAATGGCGGTAATGGGTGTAAGACACAAGAGTGAGCTGACAAAAGAGAAAATAAATTTCATAGATCAAAATGGCTATATCTATGAAAATGTCAATCGCTATTTCGAACAGAAGATTGAGGCATGAAAGCAGGCGTATTCGATAGCGGTATAGGGGGACTAACCGTTATGAAGTCCCTTATGGAACACAAACTCTTTGAAGAGATAGTCTATTATGGCGATACCGCGCGTGTTCCTTATGGCAGTAAAGATAAAAATACGATTATTCGCTACGGTTTGGAGGCGGTGGAGTTTTTTAAAAATTTCGATATAGATCTGCTTATTGTTGCATGTAACAGTGTGAGTGCTTTTGCACTTGAAGAGATGCAGGAGGTGGCAGACTATCCTGTCATAGGAGTTGTCGAAGCGGGTGTTTTGGCTACGGTAAACAAAATTGCTTCGAAAGAGGGAAGGGTTTTGGTCCTTGGTACAAAAGCCACTATAGCTTCCAAAGCTTACGAAAAAGGTCTAGAAAGACTTGGTTATAGCAATATCGTCTCTTTGGCTACGCCACTTTTCGTTCCGCTTGTCGAGGAAGGTATTTTTGAAGGGGAGGTACTTAAGACGATAATGCGACACTATTTCAAAGATGTTGCCACTCCCGATGCTATTATACTGGGATGCACCCATTTCCCACTTATAGCCGATTCGATTGGGAACTATTTTGCTAACAAGGCGCTACTTGTCCACTCTGGGGAG
>JALWLR010000109.1 GCA_027084065.1 Helicobacteraceae bacterium
AGCGGAGCGTAGTTGATTTTGTTTGGCTGTTTGTAGATGGCTATTTGACGCAAAAATATAATACCCATCAAAAAAAAGGAGATATACATATAGATGTCAAGCATTGCTTTTCCTCAAAAACCGTAATGCCTCTATTGTAGCACTATTTTTACAATATCCTTTGGATGATTAGCACGAAGGGGCCATGCAACCTCACTTTGAAAGCCCCATGTGGCATAAATGGCTTCAATACCGCTTCTTTTTGCAACCTCTATGTCTTTAGGATTGTCTCCAACCATCCACGCTTTGTCACTTTGCGGTTCATAGTTACATGCAGAAAGAATTTGTAAAACCATGTCGGGATCGGGTTTTGGCTTTGCCTTATCAGCTCCGACTATTTTGACAAAATAGTCCGCAATCTTTAAATGCTCCAGCATTCTTTTTGCAAATTTTGTAGGTGCATTTGTCGCAACCCCCATTAAAACGGCATTAGCATGTAAAAGCTCCAATGTCTCCTGCACTCCATCATACAAAGAGGCATGCTCTATGCACTGATTATGATAATGTTTTTCAAACAGCTCTCTATCCCGCTCTTCATACTCCTTCGTTCCGTAAAACAAAAAAGCGAGATTACGCTCTTTTTTATTGATAGCATCGACGATGAACTCTTCTGAAAGCGGCGGGAGTCCATGATTGACTCTGCGCACATAATTCACTGAAATCGTAATGTCTTTTTTCGAATCGATCAGTGTACCGTCCATATCGAAAATGACTATCTTTTTCACTCTTTCATCTCCCTAAATATCTCATGCAGTGTCATTGCAAAAAGCTCATCATCATTTGGACAGCGTGCGACTCTATAGTCACTATAACCAAGTTCTTTGGCAATTTCGGCATATTCGACACCCAGTTCATAATCCGTTTCGGAATTATCTATCGTAAACGCTATGGGAACGATCACGACCTTTTTGCCCGCTAACTCCTCAAGCTTCTTCTCTAAAGAGGGTTCTAGCCATTTCATAGGCCCTACTTTGGACTGATACGCCAAATGAATACCTCGAAACTCCATATGCTTTTTTTGCAACTCCTGCTTTATAAGTTCAACATGCCGTGTAATTTGACGTTCATAAGGGTCTCCCCTTTTGACAATTTTTTGGGGCAAACCATGTGCGGAAAAGATCAAGTCGAACTCTTCACTCTGCGCCTCTCCTATAGCTTCAGCTATCCGCTTGCAAATCAGCTCATTGTAACGATGATTTCTATAGAAATTTTTTATGCTATGCAGCTTCGCATTACCTCCGGTTCTAGCATATGCCGTTTCAAAATCCTCCAAAGAGGATTTTGTCGTCGTTGTGGAGTACTGTGGATAAAGCGGTATCAAATATATATCTTTAACATCCATCTCTTCAAGACGCAAAGCGACTTCATCTGCAAAAGGAGGTGTATAGCGCATCGTAAAATCTACATATACATCCTCATCTACTAGCTGCTGCAACTTGGAGACAAGTGCCTTTGTATGCTCGACAATAGGTGACTTACCGCCTAACTGCTCATACACCTTTTGTGCAGCAAACGTACGATTAGCAACAATGAGATTACCCACAAATTTCCGTAACAAAGCACTCTTCATAGTCAAAATATTCGGGTCTGCAAACATGTTTCTCAAAAAGACCTCGACCTCTCGGATGTTGTTTGGGCCGCCCATATTTAGCAGTACTATCGCCTCTTTTTTCACTCGTTTTTCCTTCTAAGGGTTATCTCATAAACAATTTGCTGTAATGGTAGCATATCTTCATATACATCATAGAGCGTATCGATCAATTTATCGGCATCACTAAGCAGTGCAACCGGCAATTTCGTAAAAGTCGCCATACCTTTATACAAAGAGAGTTCTACGTCTGGCATATCGGCAGAAAAACCTCTTGGAAAGCGTTTATAACCATAAGGGAGAGCCTCATATCCCTTTTGTGTAACTGAAGAGAGAACTTCTCTTAATTGTGAGCGCCTTTTATCATCAGCAATAAACTCTCTATAAGCATCGAGCATCGGCTTTTCAAACCATCGAATACCGGCTGCCACATAAAGCTCTTGCGCTCCAAAGTGCATATAAAAAGAAGAAGACTGCAACCGTTTACCCGCTCCTTGCCACCAAATAAAGCCTATACGCTCCTTTATAGGACGTTTGTCGGCTCCCATACGACGTATGTCACGGTAGATACGAAAGAGAGATTTGTTGATTTTTGGAGCGTAGTTAAGAGTTGGTTCAAGAGCAAGCAAATGCTCTCCCATCTCTTCTACAAAAAGACGTGAAGGAGAGAGAATAAGCTGCTCATACTCCTCTTTATGAGCTTCGAACCACTCTTTTGAGTTGTTCTTTGCAATGCGCTGCAAAAAATCCAGCGCCTTTGGGTCGAAACCTTTAAAGAGCATGCTCTTTTTTCTGCATCAAAGCAGATATACGATAAGCGCTAAAGAGTAAGAAAAACTCCACTGCAATTCCCGCAACAAGTACATAGGTATCTTTACCGCTGCTATAGGTCGCATAAATATTCCCTCCTTGAAGCACAAGGAAAAGTAGCGTCATATAAAAATGGTTTTTCGCTCTCTTAAGTGAAAAACGCAGGTCGTTAAGCATTGCCAAAGCGATACTCAAAAACAGAATCGTATAGGTAAGCGGAACAAAATCCGGTACCGGAACAGGATCGCCTTTGGCATAAGAATGAAGCCCAGCCAAATAGTAGTTAACACCAAAATAGGTCATAAGCACCGAAGTAAATGCAAGCAGGGAGATAACTGCATAATTGAACTCGTTGTAAATCGCTTTGATAAAACGAAGATGCACGACAACGGCATAGACCAAAATCGTCACAAGCGCCCATGTCTCTTTGGGGTCCCATCCCCAGTAGCGTCCCCAGCTCTCATTCGCCCAGACACCGCCTAAAAAGTTCCCTACCGTAAGCATCGCAAGACCGATCATCAAACTCATTTCATTGATGGCATTGAGCTCGATGATGGAATAATCTATAATTTTTTCATTCTTTTGGTTTTTCATAATGTACAATACGATAACAATGAAGCCAAGCAGTGCACCAAGACCTAAAAATCCATAACTAGCCGTAATCATCGAAACATGAATACTCAGCCAGTAGGAGTTTAAAACAGGAACGAGGTTCGTAACTTGTGGATTCATCCAGTTAAGATGCGCCACAAAAAGAATAAGTCCCGTCAAAATTCCCGTTGCCGCCATTGTTATAGGAGACTTTTTGGAAAAGATAAAACCGGCAAGCACACTCGCCCAACCGATGTAAATCATAGACTCATACCCATTCGACCACGGGGCATGTCCGCTGATGTACCAACGCAGTGCCAAGCCTATCGTATGCGCTATGAAAAGTGCTACTAGAATATAGAGTGAAATTTTTGAAAAAATCTCCAGCTTGAATTTTGGCTTCACAATTTTTATGAAACTCAAAATCAGCAATATAAACCCAACCAGTAAATAGATAGGATAGATTGTCTCAAAAATATTGGCATGGTTGTAAAAAACTTCCGCCTTTATCTGTTTTTCGGAAGGATAAACCGCTTTACCGTATCTTTTTTGATACTTCTTGATAGCCCCAAGCATCTTGTCCGCATCGCTCCAGTCATTTTTGGCTATGCCCTTTTCAACTGACATAAAATAGCCCAATGCAAGGTCTCTTACCTTTTGTGCAAACTGTGGCGGAAATTTTTGTAAAGCGCCTATTGTGTCGTACCATGTATTGTTTGGGTCATCCGGCAAAGGCCATATTTTTATAAGTGTTCCGGTAAATACCATATAGACGACATTGACGCGCTCATCAATTTTAAGTAGTTTTTTATCAAATCGGCTCTGTTTCGAGGCAGGTTTTCGTGCCGCTTCATCCACCTGCTGCAAAATTTTATAGCCGTGAAGGTTTTTCGGATCGGAAAAGAACTGTGCAAAAGAGACATATTTTGCATCTTCAGGGGCTCCTATAAGCCGGTTGATGTTTTTATCGTTGGTTAAAATAAGAGGCAGGTCTTTGTAGGCATCAGGACGTACCATCATCCCCAAAATTACCTGATTGGCATCGAGTTTCTTACCATCTATCTCCAAAGAACTGCTTCTGTGCACTTTTGCTAGTACCTCCAGTGAAAGCGTATCTACAGGCTTCATTCTTCCTTGAGCATCCTGAACAATAAGGAGTGCAAATTTATCTGCATGTGCTTTTGAGATGGAAGTAACCGTTTTCACGGCATCTTTACTCTCTTTTGCATGTAGCGGATGTGTAAAGAACAACACGCCTATAGCAAGCAGCAAAGAAGCAAGAGCGTTTTTCGCATCGCGCGCCTTTTGCGCCTTTTTCAGCAGCTGTGCAAAACGGAGATTTTTAGAAATGAGTGTCCAAAAAAATCCAAGTCCAAGCATAAAATACCCAAGATACGCCCATAAAGTTCCTGGATCATGATTGACAGAAAGTACCGTTCCTCTTTCGTCTCTGTCGTAAGAGGCCTGGAAAAAGCGGTAACCTTTATAATCAAGAATATGGTTCATATAGATTCTATACGGCATCGTCACTCCATCTTTTTTATCTATGAGAATCACTTCACTCTCATACGAAGCCGGACTCATAGAACCCGGATAGCGCTCAAGTTTGAAGTCTACGAGTTTTATAGCAAATGGCAATGGAATCTCTTTAGAACCGTAAGCCAAAGAGATCTCTACACCGTTGTTATACAAAATCGTAGGCTCGCTTACGACTCCAGCACGCCCATATACAAGCATCGTTTTTACCGAATCATCCACACGTACGGAAAACTTCAGCGCATCGACACCGCTTGAATTCATTTTCATCATTCTCGGTGCGGCTTTGGAGTCGTTGGAGACAATCTTTTTCGTCGCTTTTGGGTAAAAACTTCGAAGTACGAAACTGCCCAGATTCGTCGAGTAGAGTGTTCGCTCATGCAACGGTTCGTTTTTAGAAGCGGGAAGCTCCCCTTTGGTACGATCTGCCATCGTAAAATAGGAGAGTTTCATCTCATGCGCCATATAGAGTTTGCCATCTTTTAAAAAGATGCGTATCGTCGGCTTCTCAAAATGACGATTCGAACCAAAATCCAGAATGAATGTCCCACTGTCATAGTAACTTCCTTGCGCCAATGCCGTAGGTTTACCACCACCTGCACCCGTTATCATAAGATCAAGCATCGGTACTCCGTTTGGATCGGGTACGACTTTCTCCACCGCATCGGGAATGTACTCAAGCAGCATCACTTCCACTTTTTTAGAGCCTACATTGAAACTCTCTTTAAAGCTGTTCCCCCCTCGCTTTGAGAGATAGAGTTTTACATCTTTTGCTACTTTTG
>JALWLR010000110.1 GCA_027084065.1 Helicobacteraceae bacterium
GCATAGTAGCTTTTGTCACTGACATACTCCTGCCCCTCCTTAAGACCCTCGATGGCAACATAGTTGTCATCTTCAGTGATAATATGCACAACTTGAAGTATATAGGGAGTTTCATGATGCTCCTCCTTATGCTCATCACCCTCTTTGTTATGCTCTTCATGATCTTCCTCGTTAGGTAAAAAGACAACCCACTCGTTATTAAAAAAGCTCAGCGCACTCTTTTTGACTGCCAAATAACGCTTTTTTTCTCCAAAATAGATCGTAGAGCCAACAAACGCACCTATAAAGAGCTTCTCATCTGTTTCGATGGCTGAAAGTGCCACGGCACGCTTTGTTTCGTTATCGACCTCGGGAAGTATTTGGGTTATGCGTGAAGGGATCTCTGTTCCAAAGTAATCAAGAACGATTTTATCCCCTTTTTTAAGACTTTTTGCATACTTCAAAGGAACATAACTTCTTGCATAGTAGGCATGCTCTTTGACGATACTTATAATCCCACGCTCTTGGTCCACACTTGAGTGCAGTGGCAATTGCAAAGCCGAAACGATACCGCTTGTATGTGCATAAAGATAGTAAGCCGAAGTAGGCTTGCTCAAAGAAGAAGGATCGACTCCAATGGAGCGCAGCTGTGATATGAGTGTATTGAGTTTGGAAAGTAGCGCATCTTTTTTTATGCTCTCTCTATTTAGCTCCTGCAGTGAAGTCATCCCCTTCTCATAAAGACGCTTCACAGAGTCGTAATTCCTCTTCTGCGCTGCATACTGCTGCTTGAGTGCAAGATAGGATGCCGTCATCTTTGAAAGTTTCGGAGAGTCGATGAGTGCCACTTTCTGCCCTTTTTTGACTTTCTGAGAAGGCTTGACGAAATAACGCTCAAGATGTCCCGTAAGTAGAGATGTAACTTCCTGCTTCGCTGAAGAGAGCTGGATGATTTGTGAGTTGACTTCGAGTTTCTGTGCAAAAAGATGCTCTTTTACCGTATCTGTTGGCAATGACTCCTCCGCCAAAAGAGAAACTGCCGTAAAAAGTGTGAGAAATATTTTTCTAATCATTGTATTTTCCTTGTAGATAGTTTGTCTCAATTATATTGAGCTCGAGATTCGCTTTTGCCTCTATCAAAGAGGCTTTGGTTTTGATAAGTGCTGCTTTGACCTGCTGAAGCTGGACGATGTCAATGTTGGCGATACGATACCCCTCTTCAAAAAGTTCAAGCAACTCTGTACTGTCTCCCAAGGCATCTTCTAACTGTTTTATAAGCTTTTTCTGCAATATGCGCTGTTTAGCAAGAGCTTTAAGTTTGATCTTTAGGAAACGGTTGGTATTTTCAGCGAGTAGCTCGGTACGTTTAGCCTCAAGTCGTGCTTTTTGACGCTCCTCTTTTTTTGTATTAAAAAGAGCAATAGGAATACTTAGCCCAATGCGATAAATGTCGTCATTTGGTTCCTTCTCGTACTCAGCATAAACATCTACCCACTCCAGTCTATTTTTATAAAGTTGTTCTTTTGCATGTGCAAGATCCTCTTTTGAGTGATAGAATGCGAACAAAGGATTACTTTGTTTCTCTACATGCAAAAGAGTTTCTCTATAATCAACTTCAATGTCAACCTCTTCATTCAATCCGGCATAAGCGAGCAAATCATAATAACTCTGCAGTTTTAAAATTTCTGCATCTTTTTGTTTAGCTTGCGAGAGTTTATAATCCATTCTGGCCTGAATCACATCCGCTTTGGCAATCGCACCGTTATCATAACGCTCTTTACTAATTTCATATACTCTTTTTGCAATCTCTTTATCCACTACAGCAAGATTGAAAAGTTGCAGATTTTTTTTATATTCGACATACAAACTATGCAATCTTTTAGAAAAAAGTGCTTTTGTCAACACCAAAGAGCTTTTTGCTTCACGTTGCAAACCATTTGCAACCAAGACACGGGTATCGCCTACTCCCCACAAACGAACAGGCTGAGAGAGAGCGACTCTATGGCCATCATCACTGCCGCCATAATTGGCATCAAACTGAGAGTATTCCAACTGCAATGTTGGATTTTTATAGCGTGTCTCTATGGATGCGTCCATCTTTGCTACATCAATTCCTAGAGCATTACTTTGAAGGTATGGAGAGTTTTTCAAAGCCTGCATGTAGAATTCATCAAACTCCATCCCAAACAGTGTTATTCCCAACAAAATGGGCACTACTATTTTGTTTAGTAACATATCTAATCCTTTTTTTATTTTTTAGCTGAAAAATTGGAGATTAGACAATAGGAGGTTTTATAAGATAAAAAGAGGTAAAAATTGCGTGAAGATGTTTGGAGCTAAAAAAAGCCGCCACTTTAAAAGTTTTAGAAGAAATCGAAACTTTCGATGTATCTAGTATAAAGGGGATATGAAATTCAAAATGCAAATCACATATATCCCCACATTCGCTGTGTCCCTCTATTTCCGCTACAAAAGAGATAACCGTCTCCTGGTCATAATCATTCATTAAATAGGGATGAACGATGGAAACAGTAAAACCAAGAAGCAGCAAAATAGAGAGAATCGTTTTCATATCACAAGTATATCATATTTTTGATACAAATACAATAACGATTATCATTTCATTTTATATCGTCACTTCTATCTGACTTGATGTTATAACGCCTGAGAATATTTTTCTGATATTTTGAAACACTCTCTTTATCTAAAACTATTTTGTAGTTGTATTCATCTTCGAAGATGACAAACTTTTCTTTTAGATTATCGACAAGCTTTACAAACTGAGCAAAGTTTTTGAAATCTTTTCCGTTGACTTTATCGATGATAATAGAATTGACTCGCTCATACCCTTTTGTGAGTTCACTCGGCAAAACACGGTATAAAAAGACTAATTCCTCCCTTTTGGCAGTAGGATACTGTTCATAATATTTTGCTGGAATCCTGTACTCCGAAGAAGCAGGAACAAAAACGTACCCGCCATAAATGAAATAGGTTGCAAACGGATGATATTTGTAACTCTTTATCAGTTTCAAATCTTCCCTTCTTTTACTTAAAGTCACACTGACATTTTTTATTTTTTTATCTCTAAGAATCTGCAGATGCGCTTTTTCTCCGATTTGATGTCTATCCAAAGCATAGGTAAAACTGGTAAATTCCCCTTCTCGAAACTCTATCTTTCCGTTTGAATAGACTTTATAGCCGTCTATGGACAAAATGACATCATTCTCTTGTAAAATGTTTTCGCTTGGAGATGCGGGGATGATGTAATCCACCAGCAATCCCTGATCTTTTTGAGGCAGTGCATAAAGTTCGACAATGCTTGGATTTTCCATTTTCTGAGCAACTAAACCTAGTGTCGGATAACCATCAACATGCCCATCTTCTATATCTTTTAAATAGTGTTTGATCTCCGTTGTAGGGATGATATAACCTATGTTTTGCGATGATTTACGCATTTGCATAACTATGCCTACAAGTTTTCCGTTAGATATAACCGGTCCGCCACTGTTACCGGGATTGACGGCGGCATCTATTTGAATGGCAAGATGACGCCGAGCGCTGTGCACATACATTTGATGCTCTATACGCGATACCACACCTTGCGTAATGCTAAGTGTCTCACCGCCTATTGGATAACCATATACGGCAACCTCCTCTTCCAGTTTTGGAAGACCGTCAATTTCCAGTGGCTTTGTTCCTTTGAAAAAAGTTTGATCTTTGACTTTTAAAAGCGCCAAATCACAATCATGACATACAGACAAAACCTCAGCTTCATATTTTTTTGTATCGCCGTTTTTAAGTACCTCTATAAATGTCGCATTGGTAACAACGTGCGCATTGGTCAAAATACGATTTCCCTCGATGATACACCCAGATCCTATGGAATTACCTATGGAAGATGTCCATGGTTGCTTGAAAACGGGATTGCTTGAAACAGTAAATATTTTTACTACTGAACGCTTGAGAAGAGCTGAAGAGTTTTCTGCATGCAAAAAAAGTGTACTTAAAAGTAAAAGAAAAAACAACCGCATTAGTAGTGCACCTCCATCAGTTTGATTTTACTTTGTTTATGCTCCTCTTTTGGAGGCTCTTTTTCCTCCCTCTCTCTAGGAACATCAGCTTTTTTCTCGACAGCAAACTCTTTTTTTGGATGCTCTTTTGGTTCATTCCAAAGTGTAGAGGCTATAAAAAAGAGTACCATAATGACAACCACACCAACATAAGCAAGTATATAGTTCTTTATATGTCCGCTCTCAAAAGGATTTTCTATTTTCATCCTATTACCTCTTTTGCTTTTTGATACCCGTACTCTATAATCTCGTTCGCTCTGTTAAACTCCAGCATCCCACATAAATCACGTGGAATATCGATAAGCAAATCAGGAGGATAAGCAGCTAGCTTCATCCGGCTGAGATTGGCTTGCATCGTATCAAACGAGCTGTTAGCCACGCCAAACATACTCTTTTGCAACATACTGTTTTTCAAAGAGATTTTTGAGATGTACTCTTTAATGGAATTGGCGATGCTTTTTTCTTTTTGTGTCGGCTCTCCAAGCAGATTTTGATGCGAAAGTTTCGCCCCGAGATTGACAGCGAGTGTCATGTCGGTATCATCTCCAAATGTCGGTGCTATGGGAACGGGGTTGAGAACACCACCGTCAACCAAAGTGCTTCCATTGAGGCGAAAAGGCGCAAAGAACATAGGAATGGAGATGGATGCCCTTATGGCATCCAAAAGATTACCTGAGTTGATCCATACCTCCTTTTCATCCTCAATATCCGATGCGATTGCCGTAAACTTTATACGAAGTGACTCTATTTTAATATCTCCAACAAATGTATGAAGCTTTTTCATAAGCTTCTTTCCTGAAAGCAAGCCACCTTCACCGTCAAAATCAAGCAGTTTTATAATATCGAGGGCATCAAGTGTTCTTACCCACGCCTCATACTCATGAAGTTTACCAGCTGCATAAAAACCACCGACGAGTGCACCGATGGAGCATCCGGAGATGGAGACTATTTCATACCCCTGCTCTTCAAGGCGGCGAATGATACCTATATGAGCAAGCCCGCGTGCCCCACCGCTGCCAAGTACAAGAGAGATTCTTTTTTTCGTTTTCATTTATCTCCTTTGAGGTAGTTCATAAAGCGTTCATAGTCATCTTTTTTTGCGACGACGACAAGAGTGTCTCCGGCATCGAGTTTATGATCGACCCGATGATCGACAAATCGCAGCTCATTGCCCTGCTCCTTGTC
>JALWLR010000111.1 GCA_027084065.1 Helicobacteraceae bacterium
GAAAGGATTAGAAGGCGTTGCAGCCGGTATATAGGCATCCGGTATTGCCGTCATGACAACATCTACTCCTTTTTCTTTCATAGCGTTATAGGTCGAATTCGTTTCTTTAAAAGGAATAATTTCATCACTCACACACTGAATTAGATTTACCTTCGTTTTCGGTGTCCATTTATCTACATCGTTTTGCTCAAAATGTGTGCGAAGCGCTTTACCTTCTCCTATATTGTTGTTATATGCACTGATGAAAGTGCTTTTGAAAAGCTCTTGTGCTTTATGCGTATAAAAGCCGTAGTCGGTAGTACCATCTGCCAAACCAAGCCCCACATGAATAGCGACACTTGAGTGTTCTCCATCAAAAAGAAAAGGAAAAAGAGTAGAGTCTGGAACAACCATATCATCGAGATTCAAATCATCATAATAGCTTGCATACGCATAAGCAAGATCCGCCAAGAAGGCAGGATAGACCATCGTATAATCTAGTTGGAGTTTCTCATCGGCAAGCATCTCAAGATTGTAAGGCCCTGCCATAGGTGCGACACCTTTGAGATCCACATATGGAAAACTCTCTTCCACTTTTTCTCCAAGAGCCATCGCAACATAGCCACCTTGAGAGTATCCGCTTACATAGAGCTGATAATTGAGCATAACACCGTTTTGTTCCATAAACGCGATACTCGCTTTTATCATATCCAAAGAGGCCTGCGCGGATGCCTTTTTTAGCATATAGGGGTGTACCGCCGCCCCTTTGGAGGCACCAAATCCGATATAATCTGGAAAAATGGCAGCAAAACCGGCATACCCCGTCATAGCGACTGCTTGGGGATAATCTGGTAATCCATTTGAACGCTCTACGTTTGAAGGCGCTTCACTGTCAAGAAAAATCGTTCCATGGTTGTCACAAATCATCGAAACGGAGTAGGGTTTTCCTGCAGCTGCAGAAGCTAACAAAAACTCTTCTGTCGGTTTGGGAATGACCAACAAACCAGAAGCCTGTATGGCTTTTCCATCTTCATTTGTCGTATTGTATATGATTTTGACCGCTTCATAGCCAAACGCATTGTCTAAAGTAGGAAATTTAGTTCGTAAAATAGAGAGCATTGTTGCCGGGTCGATATTGTCTATGACCTCTCCAGAAACCAAAGCTCCGCTGTTTATCTGCTCAACACTATCCTCACCACCATTTTCTCCAACCCCACATCCACTTACAAAAAGTGCCGCTGTGAGCACCAAAAGTGCCTGCCTTTTTCCAAACATACAAAACCTCCTTGGAATTCTCATTATTATAAGTTTAACGAAACAATCTAAAACAAAAATAATAGTGTAGATAATTTTGCTCATTTACCAAGAGAGCGTTATAGTTCTTTAAAAGCATATGCAGGAGTATTTATGAGCTGGCCACCCAAAACACCCTATCTGACAACGGATGGAGTCATAGAGCTTTACAACGAACAGGAGATGTTTGAAGGCATCGTTTTAATAGAGCGCAAAAACCCACCGCTGGGACTTGCCTTTCCCGGAGGATTCGTCGAAAGAGGAGAGCGGGTAGAGGATGCCTTAGAGCGGGAGATGAAGGAGGAGACGGGACTGGATGTTGCTATCGTCTCACTCATTGGTGTCTTCTCAGACCCAAAAAGAGACCCCCGTTTTCATACGGTAAGCATTGTTTACAGAGCCAAAGCATATGGATGGCCGCATGCCGGAGATGATGCGAAAAAAACCTTCGTTCTCAAACCCGAAGAGATAGATCCTGCTTCACTGGTATTCGATCATGCCCAGATTCTACGCCGTTACCTCTCTCTGCGACGATAACTGAGTGCTTCTAGCAGGTGCTCTTTTGTAATGTTTTGACTCTGTTCCAAATCCGCTATCGTGCGCGCCACTTTCAAAACGGAAGCACGGGCACGTAATGAAAGAGCATAGCGGCTTATTGCCGTCTCCAAAAGAGCTGCTTCCTCCTCTTGCAACTTGCAAAAACGCTCCAACTCCGCATCTTTGAGATGGGCATTGGCATGCAACTGTCCTCTTTTTTTGGCAAATAAAAAAGCATCGATGACTTTTGCATGCATCTCTTTGGATGAGAGGGTACTCTCCTCTTTTAGAGAACTTTTTTGCATAACTACATGCAGATCGATTCTATCTAAAAATGGATCGGAGAGACGGTTTTTGTAACGTTGAATCTCAATATCGCTACAACGGCATTCTTTTGTTTCATCGAGTAGATTGCCACACGGACAGGGGTTCATAGCACCTACAAAAAGAAAATCGCTCTTATACTCCACTTTGCTATTGACTCTGGAGATGCGAATGACCCGATCTTGCATAGGTTCTCTAAGTGCCTCTAGGACACGCTTGGGAAAGTGTGGCAATTCATCGAAAAAGAGCTCTCCCAAATGAGCAAGTCCAACTTCCCCTATGCGTGCTTGCTTCGTTCCCCCTCCAAATATACTTGCGGGAGTCGAAGAGTGGTGGGGTGCACTCAAAGGTCGCACGGGTTCAAACGTCGCTTCTTGATGACTCAAGATGCGAATCTTGGTAATTTCCAAAATCTCCTCAAGTAAAAGCGGTGGTAAAATATAGCGGAGCCTTTGTGCTATCATCGTTTTACCCGAACCGGGACTGCCTGTTAGAAGTATATTGTGAAACCCCGCTGCTGCGATGAGTGCCGCCTTTTTGGCTCTTGTCTGCCCCTTGACGCTTTGAAAATCAAATGGATATTTCTGCATGTAGTAGTAGCGTTTGTCGTTAGCCTCTACAAACGGATGGGGTATCTCTTTAGCACTGCTGTGAGGTGTAAAAGAGTTGTTTCGAAATGCTTCTACCACCTCTTTGAGTGTTGCAAAACCGTAAAGTTCGACATTGGGAATTTTAGAAAGCTTCTCTAACGACTCTTTAGGAACGATGATCTTCGTTCCTTTTCCTCTGTTTGCAAGCGAAAGTATAAGCGGATAAATCGCACTACTCTCTTTGAGTCTGCCATCTAACCCCAACTCTCCAAAAACACTCCACTGGGAAATATCTCTCTCAAGATCATTCAAAGCTATCAGCAGTGCAATGGGAAGATCGAAATGGCTGCCGCTTTTGGAAACTTCGGAGGGGGAGAGATTGAGTGTGATTCGTTTGGGAGGAAAAGTGAAAGATTGACTCAGTAGTGCAGACTTTACACGCTCTTTGGACTCGTTTATGGCAAGGTTGACCATACCGACAATCTGAAAAGCTGGAAGTCCTCGTGTAAGTGTCGCTTCGACGACAACCTCTACTGCTTCGCCGTTTTCAAGTGTGGCACTGCGCAAACTCTGCAATACTACGCACTTTTGGAGAGTTTGTTTTTTCGCTCTCTTTGGAACTTTTTATACTCTTTTTCAAACTTTTTACGCCGTGCATAGGAGAGTTTATCTATAAACAAAATACCTTCTAAGTGATCCATCTCATGCTGAATGGCTATAGCCAAGAGTTCATCAGCTTCCATTGTTTTCGTGTTCCCATGTCTATCTTGATAATTCACTTTGATCTTTTCAAAGCGCTTAACATCCTCATAAAAAGTAGGAACACTCAAGCACCCCTCCTGATAAAACACCTCTCCCTCTTTTTCGACAATGACAGGGTTTATCATCTCTAAAAGTTGCTCTTTATCCTGGTTGCCCTCTTCATCGGGCAAATTGATAATAAGCGCTCGTATTGGATTGTCGACCTGGATGGCTGCAAGTCCTATGCCGCTTTGATCAATCATCGTGTCATACATATCATCTAAAAAGAGATGAAGATCTTCATCAAAGCTTGATACCTCTTTAGATTTTTGTCGCAGACGCTTATCGGGATACTCGACAATATTTAGTACCATATTGATCTCCCTCTTACTTCTCTTTTTTCTTTTTTTGTGGCTCTTTGAGTTTGACAGCGTAACATGTCTCCTCTTCATAGGCCTTATCTACCGCCTCCATGGCAAGAACAATGCTCTCTTCCACGCTGTTGGAAGGGTCTATTTCGGTAATACCTATGGCAACTTTAAGCTGAATCTCTTTGTCTGCAAGGAAAAAGTTGCTGTTAGAGACAAGCTCACACAAACGCTCACTCGCTTTTTTTGCACTCTCGATGTCCGTATGCTGCAATAGCATAACAAATATGCCTTTACCGTAGTGAGCGATGATGTCACTTCGACGTGATGTTTTTAAAAGCAGACGAGCTATTGTTCGTGTCATAAGCTTGATCACTTTGGGGTTGTGAATACTACTTTTAAGATCCCGCGCAAGCTCTATCATTATAAGTGTACTGTGATGACCGAACTCTTTTATCAGCTCTTGCTCTTTTTCTATTTTTGCGAAAAGATAACGCTTGTTATAGACACCGTACTGATCGTCAAATATGCTCTCTTGTTCCACTTTTTTGATGATACTTGCCGTCTCTTCATAGAACTGTTTGATCTGCATGCTTTGTTTTTTGACGATTGTGTTGAGTTTTTCCACATCACTTTCAAGCGCCTTGGCAACTGACGTTACACCAACATTATCAGCAACTTCAAGTAGCTCTTTCTTTCGCTTATCAAGAATCTTGACCATCAAAGACATGTTCTTATACAGATTCGCGGCAACAGAGAGAATGTTTTTGACACTGCCAAATCCCTGCTTGAGATTTTGCTCTAAAATAATTGTACTCTCAGCGTCGTTGTTCTCTTCAAGTTCAAGGATGGCATAGACCTGCTTCTTGAAAGATTCGCTTTTTCCCTCAAGAAGACGGTCAAAATACAAAGAGTAGTTATTCGGTGTAGGAGGAAGGTTGTCTTTGATAATGGCGGTAAGGACCTCTTTAGCATACTCTTCAAGTTCGGTATCTGCATTTTTCTTTGCCGAACTTTTTGCATCCAGTCTTAGTTCCTCATCGCCGACATTTGCCGAAGAGATGTTTCTTCGACCCTTTCCTCGTAAAACCGGTGGCATACTCTTCTCCTTACCCCTCTTGCTTGTGCTTCGTTAGAACTTCATCGATAAGACCATACTCGGCTGCCTCTTTTGCACTCATGAAGTTGTCTCTGTCTGTATCTTTTTCTATTGTTTTTATATCTTGACCCGTATTTTTTGCAAGTATTTCGTTTAGCTCGCGTTTCATTCGCAAAATCTCTTCTGCCTGAATGGCAATATCTGTTGCTTGCCCCTGCGCACCGCCTAAAGGCTGATGAATCATAATACGGGCATGCTCCAATGCATAACGCTTACCTTTTGCCCCACTTGAGAGCAAAAACGCACCCATCGATGCCGCCTGCCCTATGCAGATTGTAGAGACGTCTGGGCGAATGTAGTTCATAGTGTCGAAAATCGCCATACCCGAAGTGACAACACCTCCGGGAGAATTGATATAGAAATAGATGTCTTTCTCAGGGTCTTCCGCTTCCAAAAACAGCAGTTGCGCCACTATCGACGAAGCGACCGCATCGTTGACCTCTCCGCTGAGCATTACGATACGATCTTTTAAAAGACGTGAATAAATATCGTAGCTTCGCTCTCCACGTCCTGTTTTTTCAACTACGTAAGGAATATAGCTCATGCTACGCTTCTTTCATCTTTGAATTCAAAATAGATGTAAGCACCTTGTCTTCAAGCATTGCCATCTGAATTGCAGGAAGATAACCCGCTTGCTGATAATGCTCATACACTTTTTGAGGATCTTGACCGCTTTGAATAGCTTCAAGGTAGATTGTCTGCATCACTTCCTGCTCTCCAACCTCTATGCCTTCAGCTTTTGCAAGTGCATCGATGATGAATGTCGCTTTGACGCTCTTTTTCGCATCTTCTCTGAACTGCTCACGGAACTCTTTGAGTTTTTCCGGATTTTCTTGAAGCTCTTTGATCTCCTCTTCGCTCATATCTCTAGCGGCATTGTTCACTGCAAGATCAATCTCTTGCTCAACTACGAACTCCGGCAGATCGAATTCTATCGTCTCAACGAGTTTTTCAAGCAGTTCCGCTTTTTTTCCTTCATTGTACAATTTTGTAAGAGCCTCTTGCTCCATCTGCTTCTTCAGCTGCTCTTTGAGTGTCTCAAGCGTCGCATCCTCTTGTCCCGGAAGCAGTTTTTTCGCTAGTTCGTCATCGAGTTTCGCTTCTGCTTTATCTTTGATTGCATTGACTTTGACTTTGAATTCAGTCTCTTTACCGGCAAGTTTTTCCGAGCCGTAATCTTCCGGGAATGTAACTTTTATAGTTTTTTCTTCATCTTTTTTCATACCAAGAAGCTGATCTTCAAAACCTGGAATGAACTGTCCCGAACCGAGTTTAAGATCAAACCCTTCCGCTTTTCCACCTTCGAACGGCTCGCCATCTAGGAAACCTTCAAAGTCGATGTTTACGACATGCCCCTCTTTGGCAACTCTGTTTTTCGGCAACTCGACAAGGTCTGCATTCTCTTCTGCAATCTCTTTGAGTTTTTCTTCTACTTCTTCATCACTTACTGTCGGCTTTTCGAACTCTTCGATAACTTCTTTATAATCTCCAAGCTCAATTTCCGGTTTGAGCGCGATTTTTATAGCAACTTCGATGTCGCCGTTCTCTTTTTTATCGAACTTTGTAATGTTTGGCTCACCGATGATCTGCTCGTTGCTTACACCCAACTCTTTGAGACCTTCGCTCATCGCTTCTCTTAGCGCTTCACTCTCTGCATCTTGAACCAGTTTCTCTCCATACATCTTTTTAATGATGGCTACGGGAACTTTCCCTTTTCTAAAACCTTGTACGTTTGCCGTTTTGGAAAGCTGTTTTGCTATTTGGTCTATTTTCGCATCGATTTCATCCGCTTTGATAAGCGCTGTTATTTCCGCATTCGCTTTGTCGATTTTGTTTACACTAACTTCCATCTATGTCCTTCTGTCGTTTTTTCAATATAATTTTAAGCAATCATACCCTATTTCTGCTTTTAAGAAGCTTTACACAACGCCGGTTTCACATTGAGCAACAGCAGCCAAGCGACCGCCACGTCAATCATGACATCTGCAAAATTGAAAACGGCAAAATCAAACCCACAATGCCAGTAAACCATATCTACCACACCGCCGTGAACGAAACGATCATAAAGGTTCGAAATTGCCGCACCAAGCAGTATTCCTCCGGGAAAAGCGTAACAAAACTTTTTCAAATAGACCAAATAGGCAAGAACTCCTGTAATGAAAAAAAGCTGAATGTATTTAAGCTTCTCTTCTAAAAAGGCAAACATGGAAAAGGCTACCCCTTTGTTAAAAACAAGGGTCAAGTCGATACAATCGCCATAATAGCGATACCCTTCTAAAAAGATCTTCTTTATATTCTGGTCTATAATGAAAACACCGATAAGCGCCAGCAGAAGAACGCTAAAAAAACGCACACTACGCATTGAGCGCTTTTTTAAAGAAGTCTGTGAGTTTTTGCATGTACTCATTCATTACATGAGCATCTTTGCCCTCTAGTAAAACACGCAATTTGTTTTCCGTTCCCGAATAGCGGATAAGGTGACGCATCCCTTTTTTCTCAAGTTCTTCAACGATCTGTGCTATACCTTCTATTGTCTCAAGCGGTTTTTTCTCTTTGACTGGAATGTTGACTAACTGCTGAGGATAGAGCGTAAAAGGGCGAAGCGCTTCAGAAGCTTTTTGCTTTGTATCGACAAGATATGCTAGTACGGCAAGTGCCGTCGCCAAACCGTCCCCGGTTTTGGCAAAATCATGCATAATAACATGACCGCTTTGCTCTCCTCCGAAATTGATACCCTCTTTTTTCATCACTTCCAAAACATTTTTATCGCCCACATCACTACGATAAAGGGTAATGCCGAGTATTACGAGGTAATCTTCAAGTGCCTGATTGCTCATAACCGTTGTAACAACACCTCTGTTTTTCAACAAACCCCGCTCCAGCATATATGCTGCCAATGCACCTATGAGCTGATCTCCATCGACGACTTCGCCTTTTTCATCTACAATGACGACTCGATCCGCATCGCCGTCAAGAGCAATCCCAAGATCCGCTCTGTAGGTTATGACGTTTTTACATAACTCGTTTGTATAAAGTGCTCCACAGTTTTCATTGATGTTAAAGCCATCAGGCTTGTCGTTTATGACTATAACCTCTGCACCAAGCTCTTCTAAAACCGTGGGCCCCACTTTATAAGCTGCCCCGTTTGCCGTATCGAGTACGATACGCATATGATTCAGAGAAAGCTCTTTTGGAAAACTGTTTTTCAAATGCACTATATAGCGTCCTATAACGTCATCAATACGCTTCGCTTTTCCAATGGCTTTTCCCGTTGCCTGTGCCGCTTCTATACGAGCTTCATCAAAGTAGATTTCCTCTATTTGACGCTCCACATTTTCCGGCAGTTTATCCCCCTGTGCATCGAAAAATTTGATGCCGTTGTCCTCAAACGAATTATGAGACGCACTGATCATTATGCCGGCATCACATCGCATATCTTCTGTTAAAAATGCAACTGCAGGCGTAGGCATAGGTCCAACCTGTATGACATCGTATCCAATAGCCGTCAAACCGCTTACAATGGCATTTTCTATCATGTAGCCGCTGCGTCTTGTATCTTTTCCGACAAGAATTTTGTTTGTTTTTGCATTATCTTTAAAGTAGACGGCTGCCGCCATTGCAACACGCATAGCCAATGACGCCGTCAAAAAAGTACCTGCTTCTCCCCTTACTCCATCCGTTCCAAAAAGCTTCATCCTTACCCCGTTTTCTCTTTTTGCATAATTTTAGCATAATTTGATATAATCAAAAAAAATATCTCAAATTAGGAACTGCTTTATGGCCAAAGAGCATTCATTCGATATTAGTGCAAAAATAGACCTCCAACGTCTCAAAAATGCCCTCAATCTTGTAGAAAGAGAGGTCAGCAATCGCTATGATTTTAAAGGAACTCCCTATGAGGTAAGTTTCAAAGAGAAGGAAAAAGCGCTCATACTTGTTGCATCAAGCGACAACAAATTAGATGCGCTCAAAGACATCCTCATAGCCAAACTCCTCAAACAGGGACTCTCTTCGAAAATTCTCGATGAAGTAAAAATCGAAGATGCAAGCGGAGGAACGCGGAAAGCAACCTTTAAGGTAGTCGACTACATCGAATCTAAAGAGGCAAAAAAGATCGTCGCCGAGATCAAAAAACTAAAACTCAAAGTAACCGCCCAGATAGAGGGAGACTCCATCCGTGTTAAAGGCAAGCAGATCGATGATCTGCAAAAAGTGATGAAACATATAAAATCACAAGAGTGGGAAGCCCCGCTCGTTTATGAAAATATGCGCTAAAACTAGGATTGAAGATGCAAAAAATGACCGTTGAAGAAGCTGCCACTTTTTTTAAAGTTTCCAAAGAGGCTATTCATAACAGAATTCGAAGAGGTACGCTCCAAGCCGTTGTCGAAAACCAAATAAAGTATGTTTTAATCGACCCTGACACGAAAAAAGCTGTACATAAAGCAACCGGTACTCTAAAAGGTGTCCAAGAGGGATTTGTCTCCTTTTTACAAGAACAAAACAGAGAGCTTTTAGAAAAAATCGAAAAGCTAGAGCAAGAGACGAGAATGCTTCGTCAAGATAAAGAACAAATGCTCATAGAAGAAAGAGAACGCATAGAACTCATTTATAAAGAAAAAGATGAGCAGCTCAAAAGCATTCTCAACGCTATCGGATCAAAATTTCTTCTTGAAGCCAAACCTCTTGAGGAAGAGCACTTCGAAGCGGAAATTACCGAAAGTGTTCCAAACATTCCAAACATCATCTCTTTGAAAAAATTTCTTAAGCAACAGGGCATATCGCAAAAAAAACGAGAAAAGATCATCAAAAAAGTGCAAAAAATCGCTAAAAAAGATCCCCGCTTTCTGCTCAAAGAGAAAAAAATCTATGTCGATACAAACTCTTTTTCCTATGATGATCTTTTCTAACCCCGTGAGTTGAGTGCTTTGGAAAGAGTGTCGTTGAGTTCGGCTTTGTAGGCACTATTTTCTTTATTCAGCGCTTTATCGAGTTTTAGAATGAGATCTTTGTTCGTATTTTTATGGCGAACAAGATGGACGATGACATCGACATATTTATCAAAATCCGGATGTGTGCGAGTTCCTAGTTTTGGCGGAATGTGAATATAGTGGCGTATAATAGCATCGACGGCTCTTTCTAGCTCTTCTGTCGTTGAAGAGCGCGTTCGGATTATAGCGCGTAGGGCATCGAACGAGAGCTCATCCTCCGGGCTTCGTTCACGTTTGGAATACGCACTTTTTTTTGTACTATTGGAAATTTTTTGCTCTTTTTTCGCTTTTTTCTTCCTTGCAGGCAGTAAAAACAAAAGCATAAGCAGCCCAAGGAGCACCACAAGACCGATAAATCCGCGAATCAGTAACTCTACATCCATTGAATTTCCATAAATTTTTAAAAACTATAGCATACATAAGCTAAAAGAAAACAATTTTTGATATAATTGCAATCTCCAAAGAAATGGACAGGTGAGAGAGTGGTCGAATCTGCTCGCCTGGAACGCGAGTGTGCTTCACGGCACCGTGGGTTCGAATCCCACCCTGTCCACCATAACCCATAAAACCCCCTAAAACAGGCACTTTCAGGAGACTGATTCAACAACTGTCAGTTGATTTTACAGGGTTTTTACTGACAATGCCAGTGAGTTTTATTTCTCTCTTGTTTTGATATATTTTTGAAGTTTTATGTAAGTGAAGCTCTCTTGAACTTAGGAAATGTACAGATTGAAATTTAATGTTTTTTTCTTGTGGCTATTTTTTATCCTCTCGATAATTTTCAAGTAATCTTTTGCCGTGAACAATAGCTACAAGTAAAACTACATTCTTCTCTATCTTGTAGATAAGTCTATAGCTGTAAACAAAAATCTCACGGATTGTTTCATTATCAAATTCGGGGACTACACGACCTGTTTTTGGGAACTCTTGCAACAGCTCCGCTTTTTCAAAAAACTTCGTAACAACAGCCTTTGCATAAACGGGAGAGTCTTTTTCTATGTAAGTGGCGATCGATTCGATATCTTCAAGAGCTTCTTCTGACCACTTTAATGTGTAAGCCATTTAACCATTCTTTGTTTTGCCTCTTTGTGGGATGAAACTTCACCACGCTTTGCGCGTTCCACACCCTTTTGGACTTTCTCCACAACATAAAGATGGTATTGGATATCTTCGTAAGTGCAGTCATCAGGAAGTTTTTGTATCAATTTTTGTGCCTCTTGTTTGACAGCTGCCATTATACACTTCCTTTTTATGAATTATAACATAAGTTGTAAAAATGATAAATTTGGTACTGTTTGAAGATGTACTCTTAGTACTCTTGTTATTTCTTGTATATCAGTTCTTTTTGTTCTTGTGTAAATCTTTTGTATTTTCGATTTTTATCTTTTACTGCCATGATAAAACCTTTATCTCTTCTTTTGTTTTATCTATAGTTCAAGCAATTTTTATTCTATTTCTCTACTCATACACTTTCGAAACAAGCAATTGTAAACTTATTCTATTGTTGAATTCATTTTTATTGAGTGTGTAGCTACAGCTTATATGCGGTGTGGTGGAGGGGTCTATGACTTTACGAAAGAGAATGAATTCATGTGTTATCCTATCTTCAGGATGTAAACGGAGTGTCAGTTTTGAGTGGGAGTGATCAGCGCCAAATGTTCTTGCATGTACGACCTCGGCATTTTTTGCAAAGAACTTCGGTCTTGTATTTGCCTCTCCGTAGGGCTCGAAACTCTCCAAAATTTCCAAAAGTTCATAGTCTATCTCCTCAGCAGGTAAAATGCCCATAATTTCATCTTTTGGAGTAAACGCCTCTTTGGGAAGCACTTTAGCACTCTCGTTGATACCTACTCGAAACGCATCAATATTTTCTACAGCAAGTGTCAGTCCCGCTGCCATTGTATGCCCACCGAACTTGTCAAGATATTTCGCATTTTGGGCTATAAGAGAAAAGATGTCGACATCTCCAAGACTACGTGCACTCCCTTTGGCTTTTTCTCCGTCAATACTAAGCACAATAGCTGGTTTTTCAAACCTGTCTACCAAACGTGACGCGACAATACCGACAACCCCCTCATGCCATCCCTCTTTGGCTACGACAAGAACATCACCGGACATTTTCTCCGCGAAAGCTATCGCCTCGGCAACCGCTTCGGCTTCTGTTTCTTTTCGAAATTCATTCAAGCTGCCAAGCTTCTCAAACTGTTCATACGCCTTTTGCGTCGTTTCGGCACACAAAAACTCCAAAGCAATAGAAGCATCTTCAAGTCTTCCTGCAGAGTTTATCCGCGGTGCTATCATAAATGCAATATCCTCACTTGTTATACGTGATTTATTAAGAAAATCTCGAATGATTATAGAAGCGGGGCGCTTGGAATTCATAAGCAGACGCAAACCTCTCTTGACCAGTGCTCTGTTTATATCCACAAGCGGCATGATGTCGGCAATGATGGCAATACAAAGCAGATCCAAAAAAGAGCCCATATCAACATCCGCCTCAAGCTCTCTTTTTAAAAGCCCCAAGAGTAGCCAGATAACCTGTGCCCCACATATCTCCTTAAAAGGGTAGTTGCATCCCTCCAGTTTTGGATCGACAATGGCATAGGCATCAGGCAGTGTCTTAGGAGGTGTGTGGTGGTCGGTAATGATAAGATCAACACCTCTTTCTTTACAGATTTTTGCAGCTTCAACTGCTGTAATACCATTATCTACCGTAAAGATGACATCGGCATCTATACGTGAAAGTACCGAAGCATTGACACCATATCCGTCCTGAAATCGATTGGGGATTGTAGCTATGAGAGGATACTCTATGAGTTTAAAAAACTCCACGGCAATAGCTGTAGAGACGATACCATCGACATCATAATCGCCAACAACAGCAATACGCTCTTTGTTTTGTATAGCCTGAGCGATTCTCTTAACTGCTTTTTGGGCATCGCCTAGCAATGCGGGATCGGGGATTTGGGAAAGTTTTTTCTCCTCTGCCGCAAAACGTGAAGCAAGTAGTTCTTTGATGCTAGATTTGTCTAGCACACGCATCTGCTTACTCCTTCATCGAAGCGTCAAGCGATGCTTTTACAAAAGCGTGTATAGATGAGTTTGGACTTTGAAGACGAGAAGTGAATTCCGGATGGAACTGAACACCTAAAAACCATGGATGATCTTGTACTTCAACCGCCTCTATAAGACCGTCACTCTCTCCTGTGACAATCATTCCGGCATCTTCAAGCTGTTTACGATACTCCGGATTTGCTTCATAGCGATGGCGATGGCGTTCATAAATAGTTTCCGCTCCATCGTAAGCTTTTCGAAGCAAAGATCCCTCTTTCGTATCACAAGGGTATTCGCCAAGACGGAGCGTTCCTCCCATCGGACTGGTATGGGTACGCAACTGTGTCTGACCACTGTTGTCTATGAAATTCTCTATAAGGTAGATCATCGGATGAGGCGTATTTTCATCAAATTCAATAGAGTTCGCACCCTCAAGCCCCAAAACATTTCTGGCATACTCTACCAATGTCAACTGCATTCCAAGACAAATGCCGAGATATGGAACTTTTTTTTCTCTGGCATAGCGTATAGCTTCTATTTTCCCCTCGACACCGCGACTACCAAATCCTCCGGCAACCAAAATTCCGTCACAATCTCCAAGAAGTGCTTCTGCACCTCTTTCTTCTATCTCTTCGCTATCCACCCAGCAAATTTCTACACGGGTATCCAAATGAGCCCCAGAGTGGATGAGTGCTTCAGTAAGAGATTTGTAAGACTCTTTCAAAGCCAGATACTTACCGACAAACCCGATAACCACTTTCTCTTTGGGTTGAACGATCTTCTTGACCAAAGAGTCCCATTCACTCATTTGCGGCTCAAGCTCGCCAAGATCAAGCGCTTTTGCTATAGGTTTGAGGATATTTTGTCTCAAAAAGCTCATCGGAACGTCGTAAATTGTCTTTGCATCCAGTGCTTCAATGACGCTGTCAGGGCTCACATCACAGCTCATGGCAAGCTTCTTTTTGAATGTTTTTGGCAATGCCGTTTCACTTCTGGCTATAATCATCTGCGGAGTGATACCTATACGTCTAAGCTCCTGTACGGAGTGCTGTGTCGGTTTTGACTTCAGTTCCCCGGCTGCTTTGATGTAAGGAATGAGTGTTACATGCACAAAGAATGTACCGGCTACCTCATCGTCATGTTTCATCTGACGAATAGCCTCCATAAAAGGCAAACCTTCGATGTCTCCAACTGTTCCACCTAGCTCGACGATGAGCACATCATGCCCCTCTCCCGCTTTTTTGATACGATTGACGATCTCTCCGACAATATGGGGGATGACCTGTATAGTCTGACCAAGATACCCACCTGCACGCTCACGCTCAATAACACTAGAATAGACCTGTCCTGTCGTGAAGTTGCTCGTTTTCAAGAAGGATGTATTCAAAAAACGCTCATAATTTCCGATGTCCAAGTCGGTTTCCGCACCGTCTTTGGTAACAAAAACTTCACCATGCTCAAGTGGCGACATCGTCCCGGGATCGACGTTGATGTAAGGATCGATTTTAAGCATCCCCACATCCAGTCCAGAATGTTTCAACAGCGTACCGATACTTGCAGCCGTAATTCCTTTTCCAAGAGAACTCAGCACTCCACCCGTTACAAAAATGTATTTTGTCATAATCGCCCCATTTCATTTAACTCTTCGGCAATATTTACGCATTTTTCGTAAAAACTGCCGAAAAGTCGTTTCTATTTTCTTTATCGAATTATAGGAAAAACTCTCTTATAAAGAGTTTTAACCCTCATTTGGTATAATTTTGCAATTTTTCAATCTGAGGATGAACTATGGCAGTGAAAGTTGCAGTAAACGGTACGGGACGAATAGGTCTCATCGCTATAAAAATCGCGATGCAAAGAGAGAATGTAGAGCTTGTCGCTCTCAACACGACAGCATCTCCGGAGATGCTTGTACATCTTTTAAAATATGACACGATTCATAAAGGCATCGATGCCCGCGTGATAGACGACGAAACGATAGAGATTGCAGGAAAGTCTGTTCGCATGTTTAGTGAACGCGATTTGGAAAAAGTTGATTTCGGCGCTGCAGGTGCCGAGGTAGTTTTGGAGTGTACAGGCGTCTTTTTGACAACCGAAAAAGCCAAACCCTATTTGAAAAACGGGGTAAAAAAGGTTGTTATGAGTGCTCCTGCAAAAGATGACACGCCGACATACGTACTCAACATCAATACCGACGACTACAAAGGAGAGGCTATCATCTCCAATGCCTCATGTACGACAAACGGGCTTGCACCCATCGTGAAAATACTTGACGACGCATTTGGTATAGAAAACGGCTTGATGACAACCATTCACTCCTATACCAACGACCAAAACCTTCTGGATGTCAAACATAAAAAAGATTTGCGCCGTGCACGTGCCGCCGCGGTCAATATGATTCCAACAACAACGGGTGCTGCAAAAGCCATCGGCAAAGTTTTGCCACACCTAAACGGAAAACTCAACGGATACGCCATGCGCGTGCCTACACCGGATGTCAGCGTAGTAGATTTAACAGTCAATCTCAAAAACTCCGTCACGAAAGAGCAAATTGATGAAGCTTTTGAAAAAGCGGCACAAACGAACTTCAAAGGGCTTGTAGAGATAGACTACGACAAACGTGTTTCAAGTGATTTCATAGGCTCTGCCTACAGCTGTACTTATGTACCGGACATGCTCAGCATAGTCGATGGAAAAACCGTCAAGGTTCTTGCATGGTACGACAATGAATGGGGCTATACCGAAAGACTAGTCGATATGGCTGTTTTCATCACTCAAAGCGGGAAATAAAAACCCCGCCATTTTCCTCCAGGACCGTTTGAAGCGTCTCGCTCTTCATCGGTCTTGCAAAAAGATACCCCTGATAAATATCACACCCCATTTCATCCAAAATCTCCTTTTGCGTCGCCGACTCAACGCCTTCTGCAACGATTTTCATCCCCAAACTTTTTGCGATGATAACGATACTGTAGACAATTTGACGCGTATTGATGCGCGACTCCACCTCATCGATGAAGCTTTTATCTATTTTCAGCTCATCAACGGGGAGGTTTTGTAGCATACTCATTGAGGAGTAACCTGTTCCAAAATCATCCAAAGATATAGCCACACCCTGCTCTTTGAGCATTCTTAAAAGCTCCAGTGCATGCTTGCTGTCCTCTACAAAAGCGGTCTCGGTTATTTCTAAAACCAGATGTTTTCTGCATGTAGCCGCATTGGCTATTTTTTCCATAATGCAGTGTGTGAAGTCATGCTGTGCCAACTGCTTTGCCGAAATGTTGACGGAGACGTAAAACGTTTTGCCTATTTTTTGCATCAAAGCATCCATCTCCGCTACTGTACGCTCCAAAACAAAGCGTCCAATCTCCTTGATAAGACCCGTACTCTCCGCAACGGGAATAAAGAGCGAAGGAGGCACATCACCAAGCGTTTCGTTTCTCCAACGAATGAGAGTCTCCACACCGTGAAGCTCGCCATCACTATAAACCTGCGGCTGATAAACAAGATAGAACTCGTCACGCTCAAGAGCCGTTTTAAGCTCTCGCTCCAGTGTTGCATGCTGAAGATACTCTCTATGAAGCTTATGATGAAAAATAACGAAACTATTTTTGATCTCCTTGGCTTTATACATGGCCAAATCGGCATAGCGCTTAATCTCATCGAAGTTTTTTCCATCTTTTGGATAGCTTGCCACTCCGATACTCGCTCCCAAAAAGAGCCGGAACTCATCAAGGACGATCTCTTTTGCCGCTACATGCAATATCTGCGAAGCGAATTGCTCTATAGCTTTTTGATTCATAAGCTCCGTAACGAAAATGAACTCATCTCCGCTGTAGCGAATGATTTCATACTCTTTACCCTCAGTGATCTGCTTAAAACGTTTGGCAATGACGTTAAGCACTCGATCCCCATACTCATGCCCGAAACTGTCATTGACGTTTTTAAAGCCATCCAAATCCACAAAAAAGAGTGTGTATTGTTCGAATTGTTCGATTTTTTCTTCCAAATAGAGTCGGTTATGCAGCTTTGTCAAAGAGTCGCACAACGCCTGCTCTTTGAGTGTCTTCTCCTTTTGTATCTCATTTTTGTCTATAACCTGCACAAGATAGTAGATAACAAACATGATGAGTATATAGACAACAAGAATGAAAAGTTCCTCCTCCAAAAAGTCGTTTTTGATTACACTCATCGGTAAAGAACTAGCCACCCACAGATTGTATCGGGAAATATACTTAAGAGAGAGAAGTGACATTTCGTTAGATATATACGCAGGAGCACGCAATGTAATGATTTGCTCTTTGGCTTTGATTTTCTCTATTGGTTCATTTGCGGTTTGCTCAATGAGTTTTCGCATTGTATCTATGTACTCTTTGGAAAGCGGTTCAATATAGTGTTTTAGGTCGAAATCGTAAAACTGAAAATAGTAACTCTCTCCTTTGATAAGCGAAATCCGGTTTCTTTGTAGCAGCGTTGCGACAAACTTACTCTCTTTATTGAGCTTCAGACCACTTGCCACAACGGCAATGACTTTGCCGTCTGCACCGCGAATAGCCTTTCGAAGAGGAATAATAAGACTGTGCAAAGAGGGAAAATAGGTAGTACGCCCAAGTACCATACTATCTACTAGAAGTGTTGCAAGAAAACTCTCTTTTTTATGAGTCTGCATTATATTCAAAACCGCTTTGGTATCGACGTTGCTGCTGGCAATGACAATATCGCCGTTTGGTGCATAGATGCGAAAACAGGCAAGCGAGGGATTCATAGAAAGAATCTGATCGAGAAAGTGTGGATCTTTTTTAATGTTTCCGTGAAAATCGATGATGTTTTTCCCCACAATATCCAAAATAGTCTCATACTGCAAAAAAAGATCTTCGATGTAATAAGCGGTAGAGTCCACCTTACTCTGCTGCTTACTCGTGTAATCAGAGAGTTTCATACTCCAAAGAACATAAGAGATAATGACGATAAAGCCAAGCGAAAGCAGTGCTATGGCATAAAAAAGTTTCCACATGTCTCTTTTTGGAAATTCCATCATCATCCCTCGGTCGGTGCGAAGCTAGACACCTTATATAGTTAAAGATGTATTATAAGTAATTTAAATTCAACTACCTTTAATTCTATTTCCATACCGAAGCATTTAAGCCTATTTCATATATTTTCGATAAAATACATGCAGAAAAATTATTTAAGGAGGCACTATGCCTTTACTGGACAGTTTTACCGTAGACCATACCAAAATGCCTGCACCCGCAGTTCGCAAAGCAAAAACGATGAAAACACCAAACGGAGACGTTATAACCGTTTTCGATTTACGATTTTACAAACCCAATGTCGATAAAATGGACGCAAAGGGACTCCATACGCTAGAACACCTCTTTGCCGGTTTTATGAGAGATCATCTCAACTCCAAAACAGTGGAGATCATCGATATTTCTCCGATGGGATGCCGAACGGGATTTTACATGTCCGTCATAGGCGAACCAAGTGAAAAAAAGGTTGCCAAAGCATGGAAAAAAGCGATGAAAGATGTTTTGAAGGTAAAAAGCAAAAAAGAGATACCTGAACTCAACATCTACCAATGCGGTAGCTACAAAATGCACTCACTGAAAAAAGCGAAAAAAATAGCGAAAGATGTGCTCGCCCACAAAATAGGTATTATGGACAATGAAAAACTCAAACTTTCCAAAAAACAACTTAAAAAGATAAACAAAAAAGGAAAATAGATGCGTGTACTTCTCCCGATGGACAGCGAAGATACCCAAGAAGCCAAACTCACAAAAATTGCCGATGCAAAAGTGTGGGCACAGCTGCTTATAGAGGATGGTGAGCTTGTGGAAGTAAATCATGCAAAGAGTTGGGAAGATTTTGAAAATCTCGGCGAGTATGTCGTTGTCGCCGATAGCGGAGAGTATGTCTGGCCCTTTATCGAGTACAATATGCTAGTACTCGTAGCGCCGACTCAACGCACCATCGACGATATTGTCGAAGCCTACCTCTTTAAAGAACTCCATGAACTCGCCTACTGATACAATGGAGCAGTTTTTAGAGCTTTTTCATCCACTGCCGGGCAACTCCTATTTGCTCGTCACATCGAAAATAGACGATGTCGCTTCTGCACTACATGCAAAAACCAAAGCGGTTGATGGAAAATTTTCCATAGCACTCTATGGAGAAGGCTCCTACGAAGCAGCGAAAATAGAGCACATAGACTCTCTTTCCAAACC
>JALWLR010000112.1 GCA_027084065.1 Helicobacteraceae bacterium
CTTTGGGGTTATGCTATAATTGCGAAAAATTTTCAGATACAAGGTAATATATGGGACTCGCAATAGGACTCGTAGGTCTTCCAAACGTAGGTAAATCAACCACTTTCAACGCACTCACAAAAGCACAAAACGCCGAAGCGGCGAACTACCCTTTTTGTACTATAGAGCCAAACAAAGCAGTCGTGCCCGTACCCGATCCGCGTCTGGACGAACTGGCAAAAATAGTCAATCCCGAACGAATTCAGCACTCAACCATCGACTTTGTCGATATTGCCGGACTTGTCAAAGGTGCGAGTCAAGGAGAAGGACTTGGAAACAAGTTTCTTGCCAACATTCGTGAAACAGAGGTTATCCTTCAAGTCGTTCGCTGTTTCGAAGATGAAAACATTGTCCATAACGAAGGCAGCATCGATCCCATACGTGATGTCGAGATCATCGAGGGAGAGCTTATTTTAGCTGACATCGAAGTACTTCAAAACAGAATGGAGCGTCTTAAAAAGCAGCTCAAAGCGGACAAAAAAGCACAGCCAAAGTATGATCTTGCCGAAGAGCTTAGCGAATGGCTGGCTGAGGGCAACCTTGCACGCACCTTCCCAAAAGCGGATTCCGAGGAGTACAAAGAGCTCGCACGGGAGCTCCGACTCCTTACCGACAAAGAGATTATGTATGCAGCCAATGTCGATGAAGATGGACTGCTTGAAGACAACGAGTATGTCCAAGCCTTAAAAGAGCATGCCCAAAAAAGCAACAGCGAAGTAATCAAACTTTGCGCAAAGATAGAAGAGGAGCTTGTCGGTCTTGAAGAAGATGAGGCAAAAGAGTTTTTGGAGTCACTTGGCGTCGAGGAGTCGGGACTGGAGCAGATCATTCGCAAAGGATTTGAAAAGCTCGGTCTTATGAGCTACTTCACAGCCGGTGTCAAAGAGGTTCGAAGCTGGACAATCAAGCAAAACACTCCTGCACCAAAAGCCGCAGCGGTCATCCACAACGACTTTGAAAAGGGCTTTATCCGTGCCGAGGTCATCAGCTACGAAGATTTCATCAAATACGGCGGCGAAGCGGGAGCGAAAGAAGCCGGAAAGATGCGTCTAGAGGGTAAAGACTACATCGTCCAAGACGGCGATGTAATGCACTTTAGGTTCAACGTCTAAAAGACTATAGCAGCTTCGCTATAGTCTCGCCAAACTTCACTTTTTGCCCCTGTTTTACAAGCACTTCCATCATCTCTTTTTCGCTTACTATCACGATGGTCGAGCCCATCTCGAAACATCCAAAGTCATCTCCTTTGTTGAGATAAAGCTCATCGAACTCGTAAAGTGTCGGTTTTTCCACATCTGCATTGGTTTGAAGCTCTGGAATAAAGTTTACTTTCATCACACCGACATTGAGCGCTGAGACCAGCACCATAAAAAAGCGCTTTTTATTCTTCGTCGCTTCACATTCGATAACGACACGCTCGTTCTCTATAAAGAGGTTAAGACGCTTTTTGAGTGAAGGGATATTGACAGGATAGAATTTACCCGGAATGTGTACGACACGAAGCACTTTTAGATTTGTAGGTATATGGTAGCGATGATAATCTTTTGGAGAGAGATAGAAGTTGATAAAATCGCCCCCTTCCATCTTCTCTTTGGATTCTTGTGGAATCAATTCTCCCAAGAGCTCATTCACTCTGTAGCGCATCCCTTTGATCTGCAAAGCATAGTCGTTCTTTACTTTCCCGACCTCGGTAATAAATGAATCACACGGAGCGATAAAATCATCCGCATCAAGACTGAAATGACGCGGCTCACGCAATTTTCTGGTAAAGAGTGCATTGAGCGAACGGTAATGGCTTGGCGGATAGAACTCACTCATATCCAGCCCCATCAGTTTTACATAGCTTTGATTGACAATGTTTTGAAACCACTTTGGAAACTCTTTGGAGGCGAATTTACCGAATGTTTGTGAAATAAGTGAGGTAATATGCCTATTCTTCATTGCTTCGTATCTCCTTTTTTGCTATTTCTTCTAAAAAAACCGTCGCGTAACTCCCCTTTGGCAGCGTAAAATGGAACTCATACCACGCTTCGTCTTCCACATAACGCCCCTCTATATCTTCTGGAAATACCCAGGCATAGCGTCTTTGCCCATCAGCAGGAATCTCTTCAAGAAAATTTTTCTCAATAGTCCATGCAAACTGACTACTTGGCTTGAGTCGTTTTCCACTCAAAGCGCCCGTAGGAGAACTCTCTTTCTTGGCAAAACGTTTTGCTTCTTCTTCACTACCGTCAAACTCAAAAAGTCTACCGTGTGGGTAGTGCTGCATCAAATCCCCTTCTAAAAGCTTAAATATATGCTCTTGCTTTTTCATATGCACAATCTTCTCTTTTGGCATGTTCAGCAAAGATTCAAGCTCCTCTTTTGAAAAATTCTCTACTAGTTTGCTTATCTCTATGCGCCGTGAAAGCCATAGATTGAAAAGATGGCTTTGGTATGCACTCAAAAGCAATTTGCGTATTTTTGGATTGCGCTCCTTTTTCTCCCCTTTTGCAATGCGTTCGCCTTGAATATGGTTGTTGTTGTCATTCCCAAAACGCTGATACCCAAAAAAATTCGGCATTCCAAATCTCTCTATCTGCTTGAGCACTTCACTGATTTTTCGTCCATTGGTGGGATTGACCTTTTTTACACGAATGAAAAAGCGGTTTCCTTTGAGATGCCCTATTTTTATCTTATTTTTGTGGTATGTTTTTGAAAGAATCTTGATCTGAGGATGAGAAAAACGCTCCATCGCTTCTTCATATTTTCTATGCAACGAAATATACTGATATGTCAACGCATTTTTATCTTTTAGACCCGCATAACCGATCTCTTTTTTTTGTATACCCAAATAGCGCGCAATGATCTCTACAAGTTCAAACGTGGAGAGATTCTTTTTGCGTACATGCAAAACAAGATGCTCTCCCTCGCCGCTAAACGGATACAAAGGTATCTCCTCGACTACGAAGTCGTTGGGATTTTGTCGAAAATGAAACTCTATCGGTGCATGTGAAAGTGCATACAGTCTATCCAAAATGGTGCCCCTTACATCTGTTTTTGTAACGATACCGACCCGCTTTTGCAAAAATGGTTACAGGTGTACGTGTCTGTTTCGCTCTTTGCATTATAGCTTTTTTATAACGCGGATCAAAACTAAAAAGCAATTCATACTCTTCGCCGCTGCAGCCTTGCTCTTTTGAGATGGGACGCAAAAAAGAAAAGCCAATTCTGTTTGACAAAGAGAGTTTTTCCAAATCGCTAAACAGCCCATCGGAAATGTCCATTCCCGCATGTATATAACGCCTTGCTTTGTGCATAAATTCGGTACGTAAACGTATGTCGAGAAACTTCGATTTTTTATGCAATTTTCCCCCGCGCATGGCTTTTTTCAACTCTTTGGCACTGCGTCCGAGAGTTCCGCTAAAAGCGAGCAGATCTCCATGTTTGATGCCTTTTCGAAAAAGCGGTTTTTTACTTTTAGAAACAATTGTAATGCTAATATCGAGTTTGACATTGGATATTGTATCGCCACCGACTATTTCCATATCGAACTTCTTTGCAGTTTCTACAAAACCGCGTGCCAGTTCTGCAGCATCTTTTTTACTCATACTTCGCGGCATCGCAACACTTAAAAGCGCATACTTCGGCTCTGCGTTCATCGCAACCGCATCAGAAATGTTCACAAGCATCGCTTTACGCGCAATTTGCTCATAATCCATCCACTCTTTTTTAAAATGCACATCTTCAAAAAAGGCATCTTGCGAATAGATGTACTCTCCGACGACAGCGCCGTCATCGCCAATAAAAGAAGAAATTGTGTAAAATTGTGAAATAAAGTAACTTTCCAAATCCAAACTATCCCTTTAAGTTCAAATTAACCTGCTTAGCTATAAAATGCAGCATGATTATAACCGATAATTCACAATGCAACCGACCTTTTTATAAAATAGCCCATGAGCTTATCAAACAAGGAATTACAGTATGAAACTTTCCATGATAAAGTCACTTCAAAATCTCAAAGCGATGCTTGGACTCATAGCTTTTGCATCTTTTATAGTGATGCTCTTTGTAGCAGAGCAGAACTTCTCTTACAAAAAAATAGAAAATCTCCAGCAGCAGCGTAAAATCATCCAGTCACTTACCGACATTCCAAGAGACGATATAGAACTTGCAAAAATTCAGTTCAATGGAAAAAGCAACATGCTGCTTGTCAAAATAGAGCAACTCAAACAGCTCTACAAATATGACTTCGTCGGCAAATATATCATTTACTCTCAAAAAGAGTACATGCAAGACCTTGAAGAGCTCAAAAAGCTGACAATAGAGTTTAACGAAGCAGCAAAAGCCTACTATGTTAAAAGTAGAAAAAACGATAAAAAAAATAAAAAACTCCTCCAAGAAAAGTTTCAAAAAATTAACAAAAAAATTGACGAACTCTACATTAAAAACGTCTACTACAACAAAAAAAAGAGCTTCATCATCGCACAACTGGCAACTTTACTCTTTATACTTTCATTCTTGGTCGCTCTTTGGTATGGAAGGCGCATCCGCTCAATTGTAGAAGACATTCAACATCTCTCTTCTGTTAAAGCCTCTCGCGAAGAGTATCAGACAAAAACACTTGAAGCCGATGCCATACTTCTACGTATGCGTAAAAAAAGCTCCCAAAGCGTAGACAAAACACTTATAGACCCCGTTACCGAAGTTCTCAACAACAAAGGACTACGTGTTAGCTATGCACAGAAAAAAAATCAAAAAGAAAGTAACTTTACAGCTGTTGTCGTTTTGGAGATAGACAACTTCTCCAAAGCCAGCCGAGAGTACCCTCAGGAGCTAACACAAACCATACTCAAAAAAGTAGCATTTACACTCTCACTTTTCGAACAGCCCCACGACATCATTGCGCGAACGGACTACAACCAGTTCACTCTCATTCTCTTTAGACCAAGCAAAGAGCAATGCTTCAAAGATGTTGAACTGATGAAACAAAGCATCAGTGAACTCAAATTCAAACTTCCAAACGGTAAATATACC
>JALWLR010000113.1 GCA_027084065.1 Helicobacteraceae bacterium
AGTGCTTTAGAGTTGCTTTTACACGCGCCGTTGCTATGTCATCGTCAAGTCCGTTGTTGATGAGATAGGAAACAACGGCACTGTGCAAGGTAATTTTTGTCTCTTGATTTTGCTCTTGTGTTGTTGTGATGTTTCGAATTGCTTCTAAAGAATCAGCAGGTAAAACAGTTGTAAATGCAATGTTGCTTAAAAAAATAGTTATAACGAATATTTGTCTTTTTATCATGTTGGTTTCCTTCAAAGTAGATAAGAGCAGTTTAGTCTTCTATAGATAATGAAAGATAAATAGTCATAAGTGATTGCAAAAAAAGAGGAAGCACAAAGGGTTCAAAGTGGGTTTATGCCCACTTTGTTAGATAGGAAGAACGCGAATTTTTGGCGAGAGTTTCTCTTTGAGCGTGCTCTCTATTGCATAGAGTGTTCCTGTCGTCGAGCTTGCACACCCGCTGCACGCACCCATATAGCGGATGTAGACATCGATGTACTCATCACCTTTTTTGATGTCGACGACCTCCATATTTCCACCATCCATGACAAGAAACTGACGAACGTTTTCGTCGATAGCTTCATCTATAGCTTTGATCTGCTGTACGAGCGTCATATTTTCAAAGTCACCGTTATCTTTTGCTTCGAGTGCCTCTTTCATCTTTTCCTCCTCCATTTCACGTCTGGTTTCAGCCAAGATGTCTACAAGGTAGTATTCACGCTCCTCGTGCCCGCCGGGTTTGATACAGCTTTTACAAAAGCCGCCCGCTTTGGTGTAGTCTGTGATCTCTTCGATGGTTTTTAGATCATTAAGACGAATGACCTCTTTAAGTGTAGAGAGACTTACACGTGCACATTCACACACAATGATCTCATCTTCAAAACTCTCTGCATCTACACCTTTGTAAAGACCTGCCGCTTTTTTGATGACATCGTACGCCATAACGGAGCAGTGCATCTTCTGCGGCGGAACGGCAGGTGTGTCAGGATCGTCACGAAGCGCTTTTTCAACATCGATGTTGGTAATTTTTACAGCTTCGTCGACTGTTTTACCTTTACAAAGCTCTACCATCATATCGCTACTGGCGATAGCTGTACCACAACCAAAACTTTTGAATTTCGCATCGACGATTTTATCCGTCTCTGGATCGATTTCCCAATAAAGACGCACCGCATCCCCACAGCTTTCAGCACCAAAGTCGGCAACGACAAGCTTGTGTCCTCTTGCTTCTGCTTCTTCTGGAGTGATTTCACCTTGATTTTTCGGGTTGTTCATCAGTTCTTGTACTTTGTTGGAGTATTCATCCCAAAGTGAACCGCCTATTAGATCGTTTTTTGCCATACCATATCCTTTAAATTTTATAAATTTAAAGGGAACCTTTATTCCCTTTTTATACGGTGCTGGAAATAATTCCACCACCTACGCTAACGCTAAGTTTCCTTTGGCAGGAAGCCCGCGCAGCCATTGCTGCTTTTGGTTTTCAAAAAATTCAAGGGAACCTAATCCCTATTTAGTACGGTATCGGGAGTAAATCCCGCTACCTGCGCTAACGCTAAGTTCCCCTCGGCGGGGAGCTCAAGCAGCCATTGCTACTTTTTAGTTTTCAAAAAGTTATAGGGAAGCTTTATTCCCTTTTTATAAGTCGCTAGTGACTTATATGACACTCTCCGGCTTCGCCACCAGGAGTTGGTTGTACTTTCGCGTATGAGCTGGAAATCGCTCTTAGACGCTCTACTGCCTGTTTGAAGTGCTCGATTACATAGTCGATCTCTTCGTCGGTTGTGTAGCGAGAGAGTGAGAGGCGTATGCCGGTGTGTGCAAGCTCGTGGTCTGCACCGATGGCGAGCATAACGGTGTTTGCTTCAAGGTCTTCACTGGCACATGCACTTCCCGTACTTGCTCCGATACCGTAGCGGTTGAGATCCCACAGCATCCCTTCGCCCTCGACACCTCGAATGGAGATGAGGATCGTATTTGGCGTTCTTTTGTCTCGGCTGCCGACTGTGAATGTGTCGGGAATAATCTCTAAGAGTGCATCTTCAAGTCTATCTCTTTTTTCTCTAACTTTTGCCATCGTCTCTTCGATATTTTCTGTTGCCATCTCTATGGCTTTTCCCATACCGACAATGCCTGGGACGTTGAGTGTTCCGCTTCTTCTGCCTCCCATGTGTTCACCACCGTGCAAAAGAGGAGTGAGCTCTTGAGAATTTTTTATGTAGAGAGCACCGACCCCTTTTGGTCCGTGGAACTTATGTGCGCTGAAACTCATGAAGTCGGGCTGGACATCTTGAACGTCAACTGGGATTTTCCCTACAGCCTGCACACCGTCTGTGTGAAAAAGTACACCTTTATCGCGGCATATTTGAGCTATTTCTTTTACCGGGAAGATCATGCCCGTTTCATTGTTCGCCCACATTATCGAAACGAGAGCGGTTTTGTCGGTGATGAAGCTTTTGACTACATGCGGTTCGACTATGCCCTCTTCATTGACCGGCAGGTAGGTTACCTTTACGCCTTGCTCTTCAAGCCATTTGCATGTAGAAAGTATGGATGGATGTTCTACTTCCGTAGTTATGATGTGGTTTTTATCGCCGTTTTTGATCTTGTCGTTATAGATGGATTTAAGTACCCAGTTGTTCGACTCGGTCGCACATGATGTCACGATGACATCATCATTGTCAGCTGCATTAATAGCTTTGTATATGCGGTCTATCGCTTTTGTGATGTAGGGATGTGTCTCAGTCCCGAACTTGTGCAGAGAGTTTGGATTGCCGTACATCTGAGTAAAAAAAGGCAGCATCTCCTCTACAACTTCAGGAGCGACCATCGTCGTAGCGTTATTGTCCAAATAAACTTTCATAGTGTCAAAATCCTTCATAAATATAAATAGGACTAAATTTGTCCTCTTTTAGTTTTGACATAATAATGACTTTGTGTTTAAGTTCAGCTTAAGACAAAACAAGGGGTAAGAGTTTTTTAAGTTTTTTAAGAGAGAGGCTTGGATATAATTGCGTACTTTTTAAAATATGAGGTTTTACACTATGGGTCAGACGATAACCGAAAAAATTTTCAGTGAGCATGTAGGAAAAGAGGTCTATGCAGGAGAGATAGTGCGTTCTCCTATCGATATGGTCATAGGAAACGACATCACGACGCCTATTTCCATCAAGGCATTTGAAGATGTAGGAGCGACGAAGCTCGCCAATCCGGACGGATTTTCGATAGTGCTTGACCACTTTATCCCGGCTAAAGACATTGCCAGTGCAAATCAGGCGAGAATCTCAAGAGACTTTGCTAAAAAGCATAAGATGAAACACTTTTTCGATGAAAAAGATATGGGAATCGAGCACGCTTTATTGCCTGAAAAAGGTCTTGTGGTACCGGGCGATGTCATCATTGGTGCAGACAGTCACACATGTACGCATGGAGCATTGGGAGCTTTTAGTACCGGAATGGGAAGTACCGACCTTGCTTTTGCGATGGTAACGGGTGGTAACTGGTTTAAAGTGCCTGAGAGCATTAAAGTCGTTCTTAGGGGTAAACCGGGTAAATATGTTACGGGTAAAGACATAATTTTGGAGCTTATCCGTATGATTGGGGTTGATGGTGCACTCTATAAAGCATTGGAATTCACGGGCGATACGATAGCACATTTAAGTATGGATGACAGATTTTCGATGTGCAACATGGCGATTGAAGCGGGAGCTAAAAATGGTATTGTCGCATATGACGAAGTTACGGAAGCTTTTTTGAAAGATAAGCCGCTTGCGCGTAAGCCGCGTATTCACTACAGTGATGACGATGCGAAATATGTAGAAATCGTCGAAATCGATGTTGCATCTTTGGAGCTTGTTATTGCCTATCCGTTTTTGCCTTCAAACGGTCATCCGATTTCCAAAGCCGTCGAAGATAAAATCAAAATCGATCAGGCTTTCATTGGAAGCTGTACGAACGGACGCCTTGAAGACCTCAAAACCGCCGCAGAAATTCTCAAAGGCAAAAGAGTGCATGAGGATGTTCGTCTTATTGTTACACCCGGAACGCAACGCATCTTTAGAGAGGCGGAGAAGCTTGGTTATATCGATGCCATTATCGATGCCGGCGGGGTTGTGAGCAATCCTACATGTGGAGCGTGTCTTGGTGGATACATGGGTATTTTGGGCGATAACGAAGTTGCAGTCTCAACTACAAATAGAAACTTTGTCGGTCGTATGGGAAGCAGAAGTTCCAAAGTCTACCTTGCCAACTCTGCAGTAGCTGCAAAGTCGGCGCTTACTGGTTACATTTCCGATCCTAGATAATGCAACTTGATATTCCCTGCATTCTTTTTGCAGGGGGAAAAAGCAGCCGAATGGGAGAAGATAAAGCACTGCTTCCTTTTGGCGGTTATACAACTTTGAGTGAGTATCAGTACAGACGCCTTGAGAACCTTTTTTGCGATGTCTACATCTCTACAAAAGATCCCCAAAAATTTCCCTTTCAAGCCAAGTTTATTTGTGATACGAGTGATATATATGCTCCGACATCCGGGTTTGTTTCCGTGTATCGTACGTTACGTGTGGAGCGCTTTTTCGTTCTTGGTGTCGATATGCCTTTTGTCGATGCAGCTATCTTTGAGACCCTTTTTCGAAGTGACATGCAAAAAAGGGACGCGACACTCCCTTTGAGTCCAAACGGCATAGAGTCTTTGTGTGGCATTTATCATCGCTCTTTAGAACCGCATTTTGAACAGATGCTGCAAAACGACGATCATAGACTTAGAAGTCTGATTGAGAGAGTGGATGTAGGGCTTGTTCCGTTTGCAACCAAAGAGGCGTTTTTCAATCTCAATAGACCACATGAGTACCAAAAAGCAAAAGAACTTTATGATATAATCGTTTGAAAAAGAGATTACTATGGCAAATTTGACACATTTGGATGAAAAAGATAGACCGAAAATGGTCGATGTATCACAAAAAGAGAACACGACCCGTACGGCAGTTGCCAGCGGCATAATCGAAGTGACGCAAGAGGCGTTCGATGCAGTTGTGAACAATACCGCAAAAAAAGGTCCCGTACTACAAACG
>JALWLR010000114.1 GCA_027084065.1 Helicobacteraceae bacterium
CAGCGGAAGTGTAGGACTTGAAGCACTCAGCCGTGGTGCGAAAAAAATCTACTTTATGGAAAAAGACAAAGATGCACTAAAAATTCTTCGTCGCAACATCGACCTGACTGACTCCTCGCGCTGTGAAGTCTATCCGGGAGACAGCTTTACCAATATAGATTCGATTGTAAAAAGATTAGTAGACAAAAAAGAAAAAGCCTATTTCTACATTGATCCTCCTTTTAATTTTCGCGAAGGCTTTGAAGATGTCTACGATAAAACAATCAAGCTTATTGCTTCACTGCCAGAAGAGATAGTCAAACTTATAACACTAGAACATATGTCCGGTTTGCAACTTCCAGAGCAAATTGGCCCCTACCGGATGCAAAAATCAAAAAAATTCGGAAAAACTTCTCTGACTTACTACCAAACGACAGAAAACATGGAATAGAACTTGCTTTTTTCTCCTTGAAGATTCAAGGATGGACAAAGCAATGAAACTATTTATAGCACTACTTCTTTTTCTTACAACATTACTACATGCAACAAAGATCAATGAAGTTGCCAATATTGTAGGAGTACGGGACAATCAACTCATAGGCTACTCCCTTGTTGTCGGTCTGAAAAAAACCGGAGACGGAACAACCTCGAAATTTACACTCCAAACCATTTCCAATATGCTTCGAGCGATGAATATCAATATGAATCCAATCGACATCAAATCAAAAAATGTCGCTGCCGTTGTCGTAACTGCAAAACTCAAACCATTTGCAAGAGAGGGCGATAAGTTCGACGTAACCGTCTCTTCCATCGGCGATGCCAAAAGTCTAGAAGGCGGTACACTCCTAATGACACCTCTTAAAGGAGTTGATGGAAATATTTATGCAGTGGCACAAGGAGCTGTCTCCATCGGAGGGAAAAACGAAAAAGGCGTTGCACACGAGTCTCATCCTACTGCCGGGAAAGTCTACAACGGCGGTCTTGTAGAGAGAGAAATCAACATTGACTTATACCACCAAAACTATGTACTTCTTTCACTCAAAGAGGAGAACTTCAAAAATGCCGTAGCAATTCAAAAAGCAATCAACAGCTACTATGCAACGCAAGTTGCCGTTGCCATAGATCCTAGAACAGTAAAACTCCAGCGCCCGAAAAACAAAACGATGATAGAGTTTCTTGCAGAAGTTCAAAACATTGATATGTACTACAGTACAAAACCAAAAATTGTCATCAATGAACGTACAGGAACTATTGTCGCCGGGGTTGACATCGAAGTCAAGCCCATCGTTTTAACGCATGGAGAGATCACAATCAAAATCAAAGAACAAAACCAGCCACAAAGACCCGCCGGTTCAATGGTTGTTGATAAAGATATGGTTATAGGGCTCAATGAAAACGAACTCTATACGAAAAAAGGCACAACAACTGTTGCGAACCTTGTTCGGAGTTTACAAAAACTGGGTGCAACACCAAAAGACATCATATCTATTCTTGAGAGTATGAAAAGTGCCGGCAGTATAGCTGCCGACTTGGAGGTAATATAATGGTACGATCACTTCATAATGATATTTCTCTTTACACAAATTCGCAAATACCAACAATAAATGAAAAGCTTGACAATAAAGAGCTCAAAAAGCAAACTGATGCATTTGAGTCAATCATTGTAAAAATGCTTCTAGATAATGCGCTTAAAGATGAAAAAAATCTCTTTTCATCTCAAAAAGACCCAGGTGAGAAAATCTATAAATCTATGTATAGAGAAGAGCTGAGTAAAGCGAGTGCCGGAAGCTTTGGATTTTCTCAGATGCTTTATGATTATCTCAGTCAAAGGAGCGAAAAAACGCTTTAGTCAATTCTTTTTTTGCCGATATAGTTTGTATAAATACCAGTCGGCAAAAAAAGGATGTAAATTATGACCAACGGAATCCAAAGTAGTAATGCGGGCATGACGCTTGCCAACACTACCGTCAAAAACGAAGAACGAGCAAAAGCCCAAAGTGGCAATACGCAAAACAAAGCGGAGCTCACAAAAACACAAATACTTAAAGAGCAGATAGCTGCCGGAGAATATACAATAGACATCGACACCGTAGCTAAAAAAATGGCTGAGGAGTTGCTGTCGTAAAACTATAAAACAAAGGGGATTTTATGTTACTTACCTATCATCTTGATGAAGCCTTGAAGGACCTTGCAGACATCATTGCAATGACACAGCAAGACATAGCTGACATTAAAGAGGCAAAAGCCGATACTCAATTTGAACGCCTTCCGCTCAAAGAGGAAAAAATAGCTGCTTTTGAATCAAAAAAGGCGATGATAGACCATGAAATCTCCAAACTTATGACACAAAATCCCGGCACTCCTCTTCCCGATCTTCTAGACAATGAGCAGCATATCAAACTTGATGAATTAAAAACGAAACTCAATACTCTCAAAGAGATCAATCAAAAATATGCACGGATGGTGCTGGCTGTAAGTACATTGTACAATGAGTTTCTTGAGCAGATTGTACCGACGGAAATGAACGGTTATGAAAAAGTAGCTGGAAGACACCCCTCTTTACTGGAAGTGAGGATCTAACGATGGCATCACTCTTTAACACTCTAGGCATCGGGTATAGCGGACTGAATGCTTCGCAAGTCGGCATCAATACAACTGGACAAAACGTCTCAAATGCGGAAACGGACGGCTACACACGAAAAAGAGTCGTTCAAAGTGCTGCAACACCGCTTAGTCTCGCTCCCGGTAATGTCGGTAACGGTGTCAATATAGAAAACATAGAGCGTATATTCGACAACTTCGTTTTTCGGCGCTACACCGAGAGCTATTCGGACAAAGAGAACAGTGATTTTATGAAAAAAACACTTGATGAACTCTCTACCTATTTTCCCGAGGTCCAAGATGTAGGTGTCAAAGCAGATCTCAAAGAGTTTTACAATCTTTGGCAGCAATTTGCCGACAATCCAAATAACAACTCAGTCAAAATCGCCCTTGCAGAACAGACGAATACGTTAACGGACCACATTCGCTCACTAAATTCACAAGTTTACGATCTGCAAAAAAAGCTCAATGAAGAGCTTAAAGTGAACATCGATGAAGTCAATCGGATTGCTTCACAAATAGCAGACGTCAATAAGAAAATAGATGCAGCAGAAGCGGGTGGAGGCTATACGGCTAACGACCTTAGAGACAGAAGAGGTCTTTTGGAGCGTGATCTTTCCCGACTAATTGGTGCTAAAGTCAGTGTAGAAACTCTTTCAAGTGACATCTCCATAGACTCCTCTCAAAACAAAGTAACAGGAGGTTACAACCTACATGTAAATGGGTTTAACCTTGTTGATGGTGCAACCTACCATCCACTCAAACTTGACAATGAAAAAAGTCCTGACGGATTTTACGAACTTTTTTATGAACGTCAAGATGGCAGACTCATTCCAATGGAGCAAAAAGTGACGGGGGGAAAAGTCGGTGCTATTATGGACCTTAGAGGCACTCGCATAGATACCCAAACGGGGATGCCTGAAGATGGAATCATTCAAAAAACATATGATGAAATCAACGCTTTTGCCAAAACACTTATAGTCAGTACCAACAATATCTATGCGCAAACAGGTACAGATGTAATGACCTCTCATCGTATAGATTTCGATCCGGCTGATCCACTTGTTAATACAAACGATACAATAAACACCGGAAGCTTTTATCTTAAAGTATATGATGAAAACGGTGACGTCGTTGCAAAACGGGAAATTTTTATCGATGAAGCAACCTCTTTGACCGATCCGGCAGGAACGAACCCAAATTCCATCGAAGCTCAAATCAAAGCTGTGCATGATGATAACAGTGACGGAAACGCAAACAACGACATCGATGATATTATTCAGTTCGGTGCTCCCGACATCAATTCAGCAAACAAACTGCAACTCTCATTAAATCCGGCATACAAAAACAAAGGCTACCGCTTTGCTATAGAAGACAACCTCAGTGACACCTCTTTCTCATCTGGAACAAATTTTGCCGGTGCGCTTGGTCTAAATGGTTTCTTTGACGGAACGAATGCGAAAGACATCTCTTTGAACTTTCAGCTCAAAGAGGACCCTACATCTATTTCTGCCGGCGGAAGTCAGATAGTAGGCGACAATAGCGTAGCCTTGGAGATGGTGCAGCATCAATTCGAAAAGTTCGATTTTCAAACAAGTGGACAAAACTACAACGATACCGTCTATGGCTTCTTCGACACTCTCTCTACAAATGTCGGTATACAGGCAACAAAAACATCCAACTATAACGATACGATTACAGCACAATTCAATGCCATAGAGCAAGAGTACCAATCCGTATCACAAGTCAATATAGATGAAGAGATGACCAATCTCATTCGCTATCAAACAGCGTATGGAGCTTCTGCAAAAGTCATCACTACCGTTGACCAAATGCTCAACACTCTTTTGGGTATCAAACAATAAATAATGCCAAAAGTCAGCATAGGACTCCTTCTTTTTGTACTGCTGCTTAGTGTGGTGGGGCCATTTGTTTACAGTGTCGACCCAACTCAACTTGACAAGTTGGCCATTCTTCTGCCACCCTCTTTTGCTCATCCTTTTGGAACAGACAGGCTTGGCAGGGATCTACTTGCTCGTGTAATGGAGGGGGGAAGAACCTCTTTAATCATCGGTGTAGGAAGCGCTCTTATAGCCTCATTCGTCGGATTCATTCTTGGAGCGACGGCAGGCTACTTCAAAGGGTTGGTCGATAAGATTTTCGTCGTCTTAGTCGATCTTTTTTTAACTTTTCCAACCTTTTTTCTACTCCTTGCACTCGTTAGCTATGTAAATGCCTCGACATGGATTCTCATAGTTATCATTTCCATAACGGGATGGATGACAACGGCAAGGCTTGTACGCAGTGAAAGTTTCGCTGTTACATCCAAACCTTTTATAAAAATTTTAACCATAGCCAAAGTAAAAAGAAGTAAAATACTTCTCAAATACTATGCACCTCTTCTTGCCCCTATCTTCTTTGTAAGCTTTACATTTGGCGTAGGCGGGGCGATCCTTGCTGAGTCGGGTTTAAGCTTTTTGGGACTTGGCATCGTGCCTCCTCAAATGAGCTGGGGTACCATTATGAGCGAAGGCAAAGATGTCATAGAAATTGCATGGTGGGTCAGCTTTTTTCCGGGACTCATGATCTTTTTGGTTACCTTTTCTTTGATGAATATTTCCAATTTTCTCCAGACAAAAACAAATAAAAAAGAGATACACTAAAGACTCCTTGCAAAAAGTGTGTATAATTACATAAACAAAATATCAGGTTTGCAACTATGGTTTTAATGATAGACAACTACGACAGCTTTACATATAACATTGTCCAGTACTGCAAAGAGCTTGGTGCCAACTTGCATGTCATTCGAAACGATGAACTTACCATCGAAGAGATTACCGCGTTGGAGCCGGAGAAGATAATCATCTCTCCTGGACCGGCATCACCAAACGAAGCAGGAGTCACTCTTGAAGTTATAGAACGCTTCAAAGATACACACCCGATTTTCGGCATTTGTCTTGGACATCAAAGTATTGCCCAAGCATTTGGAGCCAAAGTAGTACGGGCAAAGAATATGATGCACGGAAAAACCTCTCAGGTGGAAGTAAAAGAAGATATGCCCATTTTTTCCGACATCCCAAAAGAGTTTCGCGCAACACGCTATCATTCGCTTGTTGTAGACAAAGAGAGTATTACGCCTCAGATTCTTCCCACTGCCGTCAGTCTGGACGATAATGAAATCATGGCACTCAAAATCAAAGATAAACCCATCTACGGTGTGCAATTCCACCCAGAATCAATCATGAGCGAATATGGTCATGAAATGATAGGAAACTTTCTTCGTCTATGAGAGTACATCCTCTTTTGCCGCTTCTTCTGGCAATAGACCTTCTCATACTCATCATAGAAGCCTCCTTCCTTTCTTTATCGTACAGTGAAGCGCATACCTACTTCGGTTACCATGGTATAAGCGGATATCTTTCCCATATATTCACACCTCTTTTTGGAGAAAACGACATTGCTGTTCGTCTCCCAATGATCTTACTCCATCTAGGAAGCGTCATTTTGCTTTATCTTCTGAGTGGTCACTATCTCAAAAGCGAGCGAGAACGCATTCTTCTTGTACTTATTTATATACTTCTACCCGGGGTCAGTAGTGCGGCACTACTGTTAAACGACAGCGGTTTTGTCATTTTCGCTCTTTTTTTATTTGTTTATACTTATATCAAATGGAAAGAGCATATAGCTACCTATATACTTCTTGGCATACTGTCTCTACTAGGTCACGCTTTTTTTTACCTTTTTTTAGGGCTTTTTTTCTATGCACTTTATGTAAAAAACATCCGTTTCGCTCTACTTAACATCCTTTTTCTTCTTGTGAATCTTTTTCTCTACGGCACAGATATCCAAGGAGCGCCGACGGGACATTTTCTTGACCTACTTGGTGTATATGCCGCTATTTTTTCTCCTTTGGTTTTCATCTATCTCGTATATGTACTCTATCGCCGATTTTTAACTAAAAAAATGGATATAACCTGGTTTTTGGGTACAACAGCATTTTTGTTTTCTATGCTGCTCTCTCTTCGCCAAAGAGTACATGCAGAAATATATGCACCCTATTTGCTACTTACGCTTCCTTTGGCGGCACAGACATTTATAAACTCCTACAAGGTCAGACTACCCCGTTTTCGAACACGCTACAAACTGCTTTTTAACATAGCTCTTTTTTTTCTCGCTTTGAATTTCGCAATCGTTTTGTTCAATCCTGTTTTGTATCTCTTTTTAGACAATCCTAAAAAACACTTTGCCTATAACAATGCCGTAGCAAAAGAGCTTGCGGAAAAACTGCATAATTTGAACATTTCATGCGTTAAAGCTGGAGATTACAAACTGCAACTGCGTCTTCGTTTTTACGATATTGATCAATGTAACAACTACGCTTTACTCCCTTACTCTACAAAAAATGCAAAAAATGTAACCATTCGTTACATGCAAAAACCTATCTTTCAAACCTATGTTACTAAACTAAACAATAAATAGATCTCTTTTTCTGGAAAAAGAGCCCTACGGGCACGGATTATCCAAGATGTGATAGAATACTCGCTAAACATAAATTACAGGGAGTCGCAATGGCACAAAAAGCGATACGAGAATATGATGGTAAAGCACTGTTTGCAAAGCATTGGGAAGACTACTTCAGTGGTTTTCACTATGCTTTTAAGTCTGTTTTGGTAACAAGTGGAGAGGAACTTCTCAAAAAAGCTGAAGAGCATGGCTTTGAATGGCTAAAGCAAGAGCCACTTGTAGCAAAACCCGATATGCTTTTCGGAAAAAGAGGGAAAAACGATCTTGTTCTTTTCAAAAAAGAGAAACCAGGTGATGTTACACTTGAGGATGCAGCAAAATGGATAGATGAGAAAAGAAGTCATCCCGTAACACTGCTTTCTGGTCAAAGCGGAATGCTCACGCACTTTATCGTCGAGCCGTTCACTCCACATACTCAGGATCAGGAGTACTACATCTCTGCTACAGTTGTTGATGAAGATGATGTTTTGTACATGTCTGCAGAAGGTGGGATGGAAGTTGAAGAGAACTGGGACAAAGTTGTCGAAGTTCGCATCCCTATCGATATGGATGACACAAGCATCGAAAAAGAGATAAGAGCAAATGTTCCTGCCGATATTCCGGAAAAAGACAGAGAGCGATTCGCTTCATTCGCCGTAGCATTTTACAAATTCTATAGAGATCTTAACTTTGCATACCTAGAAATCAACCCGTTTGTCATGCTAGACAATAACGAAATCGCAATCCTTGACCTTGTCGCAAGACTCGACGATACAGCTGGATTCATGATGAAAGACAAATGGGGCAACATAGAGTTCCCTACAGCGTTTGGAATGGAAGAGCTCTCTCCTGAAGAGAAAGCTATTGCAGAAGCCGATGCTAAAACCGGTGCTTCACTCAAACTTACTATCTTAAACCCAATGGGTAGAGTATGGACTATGGTTGCCGGTGGTGGTGCTTCTGTTGTTTATGCAGATACTATTGCAGACTTTGCTGAAGCCAACGGTGGTTCTATCGCTGATCTTGCCAACTATGGAGAGTACTCAGGTGGACCGACAACAGGCGAGACAAAGTTCTATGCCGAAACTATTTTCGACCTTATGACACGCCACAAAGATCCAAAAGGTAGAAACAAAATCCTCATCATCGGTGGTGCTATTGCAAACTTTACCGATGTTGCAAAAACTTTTACAGGTATCATTCAAGCATTTGAAAACTATGCCGAAAAACTAAAAGAGCACGGAACAAAAATCTACGTTCGCCGCGGTGGACCAAACTATGAAAAAGGTCTTAAAGATATAAAAGAAGCAGCTGACAGACTTGGTCTTGACATCGAGGTTTACGGTCCGGAAACACACGTGACAGACATCGTCAGAATGGCACTAGAAGAGAAGAAGTAAGGGGTTAAGATGGAGAGATTATTTACTAGAGATACACAAGCGATTTTTTGGAACAACAACAAAACTGCTATCCAGCGTATGTTGGACTATGACTATGTCATCAAAAGAGAAACTCCGTCAGTAGCGGCTATCGTCGCACCGACAAGCTCCAACAAGTTCGAGAAGTTCTTCTGGGGTGCCGATGAAATCATGGTTCCAGTTTATAAAAATACTGCTGATGCTAAAGCGGCAAACCCGCAAGCGGATGTTCTTTTGAACTTCGCTTCTTTTAGAACTGCATACGATGTTACTATGGAAGCACTTGAAATCGGCGGATTTAGAGTTATGATGATTACTGCCGAGGGTATTCCTGAGAGACTTGCGAGAAAAATGAATGCTACGGCTAGAAAACTAGGTGTCACAGTTATTGGACCTGCAACAGTCGGTGCAATCGCTCCAGGAGCATTCAAAATAGCAAACATCGGTGGTACAATAGAGAACATCATCAACTCTAAACTCCATAGAGCCGGAAGCTGTGGACTAGTTACACGTTCAGGCGGACTTTTCAATGAGCTTTCCAACATCATCGCTATCAATGCAGACGGTATTGCAGAGGGTGTTGCTATCGGTGGAGATAGATTTGTCGGTAGTACATTCATCGACAACATGCTTCGAATGGAAAAAAACCCGGATGTCAAATATATGGTTCTTCTTGGAGAAGTCGGCGGAACTGAAGAGTACAAAGTTATTGAAGCGGTAAAAGATGGTCGTTTGACTAAGCCAATCGTTGCTTGGTGTATCGGTACCATTGCAAAGCATTTCAGCTCAGGTGTACAGTTTGGTCACGCGGGTGCGAGTGCAAACGCTGAGAGAGAAACTGCCGCTGCGAAAAACGCTGCTATGAAAGAAGCGGGTATCTATGTGCCAGACAGCTTCAACGACCTTCCAAAAACGATCAACGAGGTCTACACTGTTCTTAAAGCTGAAGGTGTTATCAAAGATATTCCTGAACCGGAAATCAACAAAATTCCAAAACACAGAAGACCGAAGCACTTTGTATGTACTATCTCGGATGACAGAGGAGAAGAGGCAACTTATGCAGGCTTCCCTATTAGCTCTGTTGCAACACCGGATACGGGTAAAACTATCGGTGATGTCATATCTCTTCTTTGGTTTAAAAAAGTTTATCCAAAATGGGCTACAGACTTCATTGAAACTGTTATCAAAACAGTTGCCGACCATGGACCAGCGGTCTCAGGTGCACACAATGCAAAAGTGACTGCACGCGCAGGTAAATCTGTTGTCGAATCACTTGTTACAGGTCTTCTTACTATCGGTCCAAGATTTGGTGGTGCGATTGATGGTGCGGCACAGTACTTCAAGTACGCTGATGACAACAACATGACACCGGCGGAGTTCTTGAACTATATGAAAAAACAGGGTATTCCTATTCCTGGTATCGGACATAGAATCAAGTCTCTTAAAAACCCGGACAAAAGGGTTGAAGGTCTTAAAAAATATGCAAAAGAGTTCTTCCCGTCCACTTCACTGCTTGACTATGCACTCACAGTTGAACAGCTTACAACAAGTAAGAAAGAGAACCTCATTCTCAACGTTGACGGTACTATCGGTATTTTGATGGTAGATATGTGGAGAGCACTTGGTTACAGCGAAGAGGAGATCAACGAGTTTATCGAAAGTGGTACACTCAACTCATTCTTCATCGTTGGTAGAAGTATCGGTTTCATTGGTCATATCCTTGATGAAAAACGCCTTGCTATGCCAATGTATAGACATCCAATGGATGACATTCTCTACAATGTAGAAAAAGCGGAAGAGATTAAATAGATCTCTTTTAGCTGCTCTTCTTTTACAAAGGTCTTTTTATAAGACCTTTGTTACCATACTTTCACAACACGATCACAAATATACTTTTTTACTTAACAACACTATAAATATTCAACAAATTAAAAACAAGAAGGGAAACAAATAGGCCACTTTGGCATACATGCCAAAGCGAAAGAAGTAGTTTTAAAGATCTTTTTCAATGACCTTTTGGAAAGTTTTAAAGTAGTTCTCGTTGAGTTGGTCGAGTGAAAGAGAAACGTCGTTTACCTTTACTTTCTCTCCTCCAATGACACCTATAAGTTCAAATGGAAGATACTCACTGGCAAATGCTTCAAATGCCTCTTGGTTTTCCGGTGCTACTTCCAAAATAGCACGAGAGAATGTTTCACTGAAAATATCTCTCTCATCATTTACTTTCATTGTCACATCACAACCAAGCCCGCTTACGGCACTCATTTTCGCCAAAGCGACAGCTACACCGCCACTGCTAGCATCTTTTGCAGACTCCAACAGTCCCGCTTTATTCGCTTCAATAACGAGATCCCACAGTTTCAACTCCTTAGCGTAGTCTATCTCAGGCATTTTACCACCAACTACACCGTAAAGCTCTTTCATGTACAAGCTTCCTCCAAACTCATGTTTTGTCTCTCCGACAAGATAGAGTAAATTCCCCTGCTTTTGGAAACTTGAAAAGAGCACTTTTTCTTGTGACTCATTTACACCGACTGTTGCAATAGAAGGTGTAGGGTAAACGCTCTCTCCGTTTGTCTCATTGTATAAAGAGACATTTCCGCCAATAACCGGAGTAGTAAGCTCGGCACACGCCTCTTTAATACCCAGACATCCCTGTGCAAACTGCCACATTACCTCTGGATTTTCAGGATTTCCGTAATTCAGACAGTCTGTAATTGCAAGAGGTCTTGCACCACTCATGGCTACATTTCTTCCACTCTCAATGACAGCTGCCGCCGCCCCGTTTTTAGGATCTACATAGCAGTAGCGTACATTACAGTCGGCACTCATTGCAAGTGCTCTCCCGTTTTCTTTTACGCGAATAACCGATGCATCGAGGCTGCCGCCTTTTTTTACTGTATTTGTCTGTACCATCGAGTCATACTGCTCATATATCCAAGCTTTGTCCACTACTTCCATAGACTTAGTCAGCTTTTCAAACGCTTCTTGATTTTTGACTTTTGGAAATGCATCCAACTCCATACTTTCAATGAGTTTAAGATACTCTGGCTCTTTCATAGGACGTTTAAGAACAGGAGCCTCTTCAGAAACAGGATCTACAGGAACATCGGCTACCTTTTCTCCATGCCAGAAAAGCTCCATTCTACCGGTATCGGTAACTTCGCCTATAACGGCGGCATCAAGTCCCCATTTTTCAAAAATTTTGATAATCTCCTCTTCACTTCCCTTTTTTGCACACAGAAGCATTCTCTCTTGTGATTCCGAAAGCATAAACTCATAAGGTGTCATCCCCTCCTCACGTGCGGGAACTTTATCAAGATGCATTACCATTCCACTGCCACTTCGCCCAGCCATCTCAAAAGACGAAGATGTCAAACCTGCAGCTCCCATATCTTGAATACCTACAACATAATCTGTCTTAAAAAGCTCCAAGCAGGCTTCAAGCAGCAACTTTTCCGTAAAGGGGTCGCCAACTTGTACAGTAGGTCTAAGAGATTTCGACTCTTCTGTAAAGCTGTCACTACTCATAACGGCACCACCTAGTCCGTCACGTCCCGTTTTCGCTCCAACATATATAACAGGATTACCTATGCCTTCCGCTCGTCCATAAAAAACTTCATCACTTTTTGCTATGCCCAGTGTAAATGCATTAACGAGGATATTTCCATTGTAACAATCCTCAAAACTGACCTCGCCGCCAATTGTAGGCACACCCATACAGTTGCCATAACCGCCGATGCCCTCAACAACACCGCGAACCAAGTAGCGCTGATGCTTGGAGACTTTATCATCATTTAAAACATTTCCAAAGCGCAGTGCATTGAGGTTCGCAACCGGTCGTGCACCCATTGTGAAGACATCTCTCATTATGCCACCAACACCCGTTGCAGCACCCTGATATGGCTCAATAAAGCTTGGATGGTTGTGTGATTCCATCTTAAAAACAGCCGCATATCCGTCACCTATATCGATAACACCGGCATTTTCTCCAGGTCCTTGAATGACCCATGGTGCTTCCGTCGGAAAGCCGCTTAAATGAATTTTTGAAGATTTATAGGAGCAGTGTTCACTCCACATTGCACTAAAAATGCCTATTTCAACAAGGTTTGGTTCTCGTTTGAGAATTTGCTTGATATGTTCATAATCCTCTTTTGTCAGCTTGTGCGAAGCGAGTATTTCGTCTATGTTTTCTAATGGCTGGTTCACAGAAGTATCCTAATGAATGGTTTTAATACGCGATTATATCCAATAGTGAGTAAAAAAAGTTTTAACTTGGTTTAACGGAAGCGAAAATCATCTTCATTTGGGATATTTTTTTTAAGATTGAAGATGGGAATGTACTCTATTTTTTCTATTTCATACTCTTTTTTTCCAGCAGGCAGATGCAAAACGACCTCATCCCCCTCCTCTTTTCCAAGCACTGCTTTAGCCAGTGGCGAATGAATGGAAATAAGCCCGTTTTCGACTTCTGCTTCGAGTGCTCCACACAGAGTATAGACTTCCAATTCGTCGCTATCTAAATTTCGCAGGTGTACTCGGCTGCCAAAACAGACACGGGAGTGATCAAGCGTTTCGGGATCAACTATAACGGCCTTTTCGATCATCGAATTCAGATAAAAAAGCCTCTTGTCAATATGACGAAGCTTCTCTTTTGCCGCTTGATACTCCGCGTTTTCACTTCTGTCGCCATGTGCTGCTGCAACTTGTTTTTCTTTGGCGACTTCGGGCTTATGAACGTCTTTGAGAAATTTGAACTCTTTTACAAGCAGATCGTAGCCGTCACGGCTCATCGGTTCTTTGCGCATCAGGCGGCAAACCCCATTATGTAGTAGGTCTCTTTTCCCTCTACTTTCTTTAAATTGACTTTATATTTCTCTTCAAAACGCTTGACTTTTTCTTGCGCCTCTTTTTGCATCTCTTCGCTGAGTGCCTCTATTTTTATTTTCAAAAAATTAGTCGAATTCGACATTGCCACATAAGATTTATCAACCTGTAAAGCATCATGCAGATCCAAAACATGTTTGATTATTTTATCATATCCGGGTGTGTGCTCTCTTATTTTTTCAAGCTGAGAGCGCAGGGTATCGTTTGGAGTATATCCCAGTTTTGTCAAAACGGCATCGGTATTGGTTATATTCATTATCTATCCTCATCTATTACTTCGACTTTTTTAAGAAAAAACCTTTGATGAAAATGTATCAGCTTTTCGTAAATATTCAGAATTCATTTATATCCGTATACTATAATTACATAAAACGACAATAATAAGGTTTTCGCAATGACAGAAGAAATACTCAAACGCATCAAACAGTTACCGCCGTTACCGGAAACGGCAATGAAAATAGAAGAGGTTTATCAAAATCCCAACTCCAACTTTCAAGATATGGTCAAAATCATCGAAAAAGATCCTCTTCTTACAGCCGACATTCTCAAAGCTGCAAACTCGCCTTTATATGGATTTAGTAGAGAGATAAACTCTGTCTCTCAGGCTGTAGGACTTTTTGGAATGGGAACGGTAAGAGGATTCGCTCTTGCTTCCATCGTCAAAAAAAGTTTCAGCCTCGATCTCTCTCCATACGGTCTAAGCGATGTCGCGTTTGCCGAACTGACAAAAAAAGAGCATGCCCTCACAACAGCATGGTCGCTTAAAAAAGAGAATCGTCTTATGGGCGTACTCTCTCCTGCCGCATTTTTGATAGAAATAGGCAAAGTCATCATCGCTCAAGTCATACTTGCCGAAAAGAAAACAGAAGAGTTTCAAGATGCTCTTGAAGAGCTAAACGGAGATGCTGATGCTGCTGAAATGGAAATAGTAGGCGCAACAACTCCTGAAGTCAGTGCAAAGATTTTTGAACACTGGCGATTTGAAGATAATCTCGTCGATGTCATAGCCCATGCCTCGACTCCAATGGAAGCAAAAAATGAAGATAACAAACGTGCTGCAGCCATCTTGCATGTAGTTCGCACAACCATCTCCTACAACGGCCAGATTTTAGAAGAAAATATACAAAAAGCCAAAGAGCTCATAGCCGAATACGGACTTAACGAAGAGGCTTATGAAGATGCGCTGGAAGGATTACGCTAAGTGAAACATCTTCTAACAAAACTCACTCTTGGTTTATATGCGCAAGATGTCCCGCCCGTTTATGAAAGTCTTATAGAGGATTTTTTACAAAAAGGCTATATAAAAAAAGAGGATGGTATTTACAAAATCAACTCAAAATACCGCTTTGGATCAGTCACACTTTCTAGTTCGAAAAACGGAGCATATGTTCACGTTTATGGAGAAGCCATCAAAGATATTTTTATCTCCCAGGAAGATCTCGGCGATGCAAAAGAGGGCGATATTGTCGTAGTATCACGCTATATTGCAAAAAAGGGACCACCATCTGGAAAAGTCGTTGAGATCATAGGGAGAGAAGAGAGCTACAGTGTCGGCGTCATCATAGAAAAAGAGCAACACAAATCTCTTGTAGATATAAAAACACTCCATCCTGTCGGAGTAGAAATGACGCCACAGGAGCTTGAGAAACATCCTCTTGGAACACTTTTTAAAATCAACAATCAAAACAACTCCATTATGGAAACACTCGGAAATATCAAAGACCCAAAAGTCGATGAAAAGCTTGTACTTGCACAGTTTAACAAACATGATGAATTCGATGAGGATGTTTTAGCCGAAGTAGAGAACCTCAATGAAGTGGATGCATCGAAATTTCCTACAAGAAAAGATCTGCGAGAGCTTCCGTTTTGTACAATCGATCCGGTAACGGCGAAAGACTTTGACGACGCCATCTACTGGGATGCAAAAAACACGACGCTCTATGTTGCCATCGCTGATGTCAGTCACTACGTCAAGCCTTTTGGAGCACTGGACAAAGAGGCAATGTACCGCGGATTTTCCATCTATCTACCACACCGTTCCATTCCGATGCTACCGCGCATTCTCAGTGAAAACCTCTGTTCACTCCAACCCAATGTCGACCGTCTCTCTTACGTCTTTGAAATGAAGCTCGACCTCAAAACACTAGAAGTCGCACACTCCAAAGTCTATGAAGCCCTCATCCATTCCAAAAGGCGTTTCCACTATGATGAAGTAGATGCCCTTTTTGCAGGAGAGCTCAAAGCACAAAACGAAACGGAAGCGGAAATTTTCATATATCTTAAAAAACTCAAAGAGGTAACGGACAAGCTTCGACAAAAGAGACTGCAAAAAGGATTCGATTTTCGAAATGACGAAATCTCGATGATACTTGATGAAGAAACCAATCTCGTAGCAACTCAAATAGAGGAGCAAACTCCCTCTCACGCTCTAATAGAAGATTGTATGCTTCTTGCCAACAAAGAGGCGGCTTCCCGCTATGACAGAGGCGTTTTTCGTGTTCACGAAGAACCGAGTCAAGCAAAACTCCAAACACTCTATCAAGAACTTTCCGCCATAGGAATCAATGTCGAAATCAAAGAGAGCATCAAAGAGACCATAGAAGAGATTCAAAAACAGGCAAAAGAGCGCGGTATAGAAAAAGATGTAGATACTCTTATCATCCGCGCCCAGATGCAGGCTCGCTACTCTCCCGTCAATCTCGGTCACTTCGGTCTTGGTTTCGATCGATACACCCATTTTACATCGCCCATACGCCGCTATGCCGACTTGACCGTACACAGACAGCTCAAAGCGATTGCCAAAAAGAAAAAAGAGGAGGAGGAGTATGTACTTCGCAATATTGAAGCACTGTGTATTTCCATCTCTAACCTTGAACGCGAAGCCGATATGGTCGAAAAAGAGTATATGCAACGCAAATATGCCCGCTGGGCTGAGCACAATGTAGGTAAAGAGTTCTATGCAAAAATAACGGCAACTACACCTGAATACAAAGCCGATCTCGATGATGAAATCAAAGGAGCCGCACTCTACATAAGTGCACCGACCAATGCCGTCTTGTTTCAACGGGTCAAAGTCCGCATCGAACAGGTCGATATTTATCGTGCGAAAATTTTCGTTACCGTCGTGGAGAGCTAATGTACAAAGCGGAGTTTGACAAACTCCTTCAAAAAGGATGCAGTGAACATAACTTCATTCTTTTTGGAGAAAGTCCCTTTTTTATAGACAGATATGCCGAAATATTGACAAACCTCGAAGATGCGAACCTTCTTCGACTCTATCATGACGAGTATGATTTTACTCAGGCTAAAAGCCACCTATCTCAAGCCTCTCTTTTTGGAGGCACCAATCTACTGCTTATCAAATCCGAAAAGAAAATACCTAAAAAGGAGCTAGAAACACTTTTTACACTTAGCAACAAAGGGGATAACCGTTTCATTTATGCCTACTACGGCAGCGACCACAAAAGCTACAACAACGCCTTTAAAAAGCTGGAGGTCGTAAGTGTGCGTTTCTTTCATCCAAAACCAAACGAATCGATGGCAATTTTAACTCAAGAAGCAAAACGACAGGGACTCCAAATAGATAGCTACACACTCAATCATCTTCTCTCGCTTCACAACGGACACCTCGAACTTGCCCTCAACGAGCTGGAAAAACTCGCCATTCTTTCACTAAAACGTATTACGAACAAAGATATTGATGCACTCGTTTACGGGATGGGTGAAGTCGATTTACAAACTTTCGTCAAACAGTTTTGGCAAAAAGATGACTATAAAGAGCAGCTAGAAACTCTTTTAGAAAGCGGAGAGGATGAGATTCGCATTCTTACCTCTTTGACAGCGTTTTTACATGAACTCTACCTCTTCAACTCATACATTCGTATACACGGTATTGCCGATGCCAAAGCCATTCTCGGCTATGTACCACCTCGTTTCGTTGTAGAAGAAAAAGCAAGACTCGCTATGAAATTTTCACAAGAGAATTTCTACAAATTTACCAACATACTTTTACATGCAGAACTTACGATGAAATCTTCGCACTGTGATAAACGTGCCATTCTTTATGCCACTCTTCTCGACATCTATAAATTTTTATGATATGACAACAAAAAACTGCTGCTTGGAGAAGTAAAAATAGATAAAAAAGAGGAGAGTATCAATTCAAAAAAGATCTGCTGGATGAGTAGACGAAGTCTACTCGCCGCTTCTTAGTTGCAACCGCAGCCACCGCCGGTTGGTTGAGACTGCTGTGGAGCAGCGCCTGTAGAGCATGCACTCACACCAGGAGGTGTTGTCGGCTGTACCGCTTCGTTATCAACACCCCCTTCAGCATTAACTTTTTCAATAAAGTCCCAAATTTTATCTGCCGCTTGTGCATAGCGTTTTGCACTTTCACTCTCAGGATAGACAAAACTGATGGGCTTACCGCTGTCTCCACCCTCACGAATAGCAGGCTCGATAGGAATTTCCGCTATTACTTCAGTGTCGTACTCTTTTGCCATAGGCTCGGAAGTACCTTTACCGAAGATGTCATATTCTTTTCCAGTATCTGGAGCGATAAATCCGCTCATATTTTCAATGATTCCGGCAATTGGAATATGAAGTTTTTTGAACATATCCAAACTTCTTCTACTGTCATCAAGAGAAACAGTCTGCGGTGTCGTTACGGTAAGACCTGCTGTTACCGGTACACTTTGAGCAAGTGTAAGCTGTGCATCACCTGTTCCCGGTGGCATATCTATAACAAGTACATCTAGATCACTCCAAAGGATGTCACGCAAGAACTGCTCAATTGCTTTCATAATCATAGCACCTCTCCAGATGAGAGACTGTCCCTCTTCCATCAAGCTACCCATAGACATAACTTCAAGACCGTATGCCTTAATCGGAAGCACTTTGTTGCCTTGAACTTCTGGCTTAATATCTTCTATGCCAAGCATTCTAGGAATATTTGGACCATAAATGTCGGCATCTAGTAAACCTACTTTCAGTCCTTTTTTCGCCAAAGAGATAGCAACGTTCACTGCCGTTGTAGACTTACCTACTCCGCCTTTTCCAGAACTGACCATCAAAAAGTTCTTGATTTGCGGTGCAATGTTTTTCCCTCTTGAGCTACTCTCTTTTGGCATCTGAGGCGCTTTTATATGAATGGCTACATTTTTCGCCCCTGCACGCTTTAGCTCTTCAGTCGCCTCTTGTGTAATTTGCTGTGCAACCTCCGGAGCCGACGATGTAATGTCGATTGTTACCTCAACATCGTCACCGTTTACTTTAATATCTTTTACAAAACCAAAAGTCACTATATCCTTTGTAAAGCCCGGATAAGTAACTTTTGAAAGAGCCGATTTTACTGCTTCTTCCGTCATTTCACTTCCTTTATAATGGAGAATTTTAAATAAGACAAAAATTATCTGATTTGCTATTTGAACGAATTATAGCACTTGATAATTAACTGTTTCTTAAGTGCAATTATGTTGAATCAGCTTAAATATTTTTACAGTCGTTAGCTCTCCACTCATATCATAGCCAGCTAAATCCATTCTAAAAAATAAACTTTCAACTTTTTTACCATTCTTTAAGAGTAATTATACAATTTTTATGTATAATTCCATCAACTTTTTTCCAAAAAAGTCAAAAAGGGGCCCTTAGCTCAGCTGGGAGAGCGCTTCGCTGGCAGCGAAGAGGTCACCGGTTCGATCCCGGTAGGGTCCACCATCCATATACTA
>JALWLR010000115.1 GCA_027084065.1 Helicobacteraceae bacterium
CTTTTTTGGCGAAAAAGGTGCTGTTCCTATCGAAAAACTGACTCGAAACTCGGCATCTTTTGCTTTTAAATGCTTCTTTAACAGACTCTCTCTTAGCTCAACAAGTCTTTTTTGCAAAAGTGCCGCATCACTCGTCTCTTCATACAAAACCAAAAACTCATCGCCTCCGTAGCGAACAATATTATGCGAAATCTTTCGTAGCTGTGTCGCTATGAAAACAAGCACTTTATCCCCTATAATATGCCCGTAACGATCATTGATCTGCTTGAAGTAGTTCAAATCGATCAGTCCAAGCACACCCGACTTTTTAAACAGATGTGAACGCTCTTCGATGAAGTGTTCATAAAGCCATTTTCTATTGTATGCGCCTGTGAGTTCATCTTTATAAAGAGACTCTTTTAGTTTTTGCAGCTCTTTTTTTAACTGCTTCGTCTCATGCAGTACCTCTTTGAGTGTTTCATCATCCTTGCTGGCAATGGCATTGATGGCTTTGGAAGTTGATTTTTCAAGGCTATCAGCCTGTTTTGTCGTTTGATTTTGAATTTTCAAATAGTGTGCAACTTCCTGAGAGAGGAACTCTTCCAAATGTTTTGAATACTCTGCATCCAGCTTATGTTTTTTTGCATTCTCCATAAAGATGTTCGTAAAAACTTCGGGTGTCACGACATCTAACTGACAGACTTTATCTTTAGTCTCATTCGATATGATCTGCAATACACGCGTATCTGGCATTTACTTCCTTTTTTACTTTCTCTACTCTCATTGTAACACAATTCTAAGCAAAGAGCTTTTAAACTTTTAAGTGTATAATCCCACTTCAACTTTACATGCAGGATAGACACACCCAATGCCCCTTAGTCGTCTCAACAAAGAACAGCTCGAAGCCGCAACTTCCTCTTATGCACGCAACCTTATCATCGCTTCTGCAGGAACAGGTAAAACATCGACGATTGTCGGACGCATTGCACATCTGCTCCAAAAGGGTATACAACCCAGTGAAATCCTGCTACTTACATTTACCAACAAAGCTGCTGCAGAGATGATAGAGCGAGTAGCAGGCTTTTTTGGCAACTCCGTAGCTTCAAAAATAGATGCGGGAACCTTTCATGCCGTAAGCTACCGCTGGCTGAAGAAAAAAAACGCAAAAGTCGTCCTTAAACAGCAACGAGACCTCAAAAGCCTCTTTCGAAGCGTCTACGAAAAAAGGAGCTTTCAAAATATTGCTGCTGAGGTACCTCAGTATGGCGGCAACTATCTTTATGATCTCCACTCACTCTATCAAAACACCGAATTAGAGCTCGATTTTGAAAGCTGGATCAAAAAAAACTACCCAGAACATGATTTATATGCCATGATCTATGCCGACATCGTCGATGAATTCGAAGCACTAAAAAAAGAGTTTGGGTTTCTTAATTTCAACGATCTACTCATTCAATTTCGCGAAACGGCAAAAAAAGAGCACCTTGGTTACAAAGAGGTGCTTGTCGATGAGTATCAAGACACAAATGCCCTGCAAGGAACCATCATAGATGCCATCAACCCGCCCTCACTTTTTTGTGTGGGCGACTATGACCAGAGTATCTACGCTTTTAATGGAGCCGACATCAACATCATCGGCTCATTTACCAAAAAATACCCCGATGCCAAAGTCTTCAACCTCAGCAAAAACTACCGCTCGACATTGCCCATTCTCTCTTTGGCAAATCGTGTCATAGAGCACAATGAACGCATCTATCCCAAAAAGCTTGAAGTAACACGAACAGATCTCTCCATCCCTCCAAAACTGCTTGCCTACGATGAACTTTTCGATCAGTATCACGGCATTGCGCATCTCATCTCAAATACACAAACACCACATGAAGAGATAGCTGTAATTTTTCGCAACAACTCTACAGCCGACGGCATAGAGGTAGCTCTAAGAGAACTAAATATTGCATGTAAACGAAAAGGGGGCAACAGTTTTTTCGATGCAAAAGAGGTCAAAGCTGTTTTAGACCTCTATACGCTTCTTGTCAACGAACAGGATATGATGGCGTTCATTCATCTTTTTGAGTATGCCAAAGGGGTGGGAAGTGCAATGGCAAAAGAGCTCTATATGGCACTCAAAACACTGGGAGGAGGAAGTCTGTTTTATGGACTTTATGCTCCTGATGAGAAGATCCGTAATCCTTTTGAAAAGCGCAATGTCAACCATCAGCTTGGGCTTTTTGATGATTTTTTGGAACTCGGTGCAGTCGGGAAGTTCGCCAAACTCGGCTTCGATAAGCGTTTTATGAAAAATGCCGTTCTCAAGCATCCAAAACTTACCAAAGATGCAGCACAGTTTTTATATGAATTTTATACTCTCTACAAAGAGCTAAAAGGCATCAAACAGCCCCGAACCGTTGTACGAAAGATTGCATCTTCAACACTCTTTGAACACATAGCCTCCACCCTTGCAACCAAAAGAGCCCAGCTTAAAGACGGCAGTATCGATGAAAAGCTCAAAGAGGAGGCACTTTTAAAAATCAAACGAAAAATGCTGCTTTTAGAAGAGCTCGCCAAACCCTACAAAGAGCATGAACGCTTTTTAAATGCGATGATACTAGGCAGCAACGACCTCACTCAAGGACAAGGAGTCAACCTGCTTAGTATTCATGCCAGCAAAGGATTGGAGTTTAAAGAGGTCTATGTCATCGATTTGATGGATGGACGTTTTCCAAACCGTAAACTGATGGCGCGCGGAGGCAGTCTCGATGAAGAGAGACGGCTTTTTTATGTTGCAGTAACACGTGCCAAAGACATTCTCTACCTCAGCTACGCAAAGTATGACAAAGTAAAAAAAGTGGAATTTCTGCCTTCACAGTTTCTCTATGAAGCATGCCTAGTAGAAAAGGATGAGCACTACAGAAAAATGGTCATGATGTCTCAAGACTAAAAAAGTCTGCCGATTTTTCGAAAACCATAGACGTACAGTGTTGTTCCAAGCAAAATCACACCCAAAAAATAGGGCCAAAGATCGACAAATGCCGTCCCACGAAAGAAGATGCTCTCACTCCCCTCAATATAATACCGAAGCGGCGATATAAGTGAAAGATACTCCAAGAGAGGATGCATAGCATATACCGGTGTCCATGCACCACTTAGAAAGATTATCGGCATCATGATTAGTATGGAAAGCTGCGCTACTTGCATCACGTTTTTACTGACCGCTGCTATGAAAAGCCCTATGCCTGCACTTGCAAACGTATAGAAAAAACTCAGCAGCATAAAACTCCAAAACGAACCGTTTAGCGGTGTATTAAAACTGTAAAGCACGACAAAACCAAGACTAAGAACAATACCGCCCATTATGATAATGACTTGAGAGAGTGATTTTGCCAAAATGATGAGTCTGGCATCGATGGGCATCAACAACATAATATCCCACGTTCCCTCCTCCTTCTCCTTGACAAAAACAACAGCGGTCAAAATGACACTTAGCAGTGTGATGATAGATAGAAGTTCTGCAAGCCCCATAAACTGTTTGTTATCTGCATTTTGATTGAAAAGTTTATGCGACTTTATCTCAAGCGGAAGTTCGAGCTTGACAAAATCCAAAACTATATGCTGCAGATACGCAAGTGTCGTAAAAGCCTGAGAAGCTGCCATGGCATCAAGTAAAATATTTAACTGTGCTTTTTTATGTTGTGCGAAATTTTTTGCAAATTCTCTATCAAAAACAAGCCCCACCATAATCTCTTTGTTAAAAATCGCATCACTAAGCTCTTGTCGTGAAGTAAAGCGCTTTGGAGGACGAAACTCCGGCGCATGCAAATGAGAAAGGATTTTATTGCTAATACCTCCACCCGTGTCATCGACATAGCCTATGGCGACATTACGGGGTTTTAGCTCTATCCCGGAACCTGCAATATAGACATCCAAAACAAAAGAGTACAAAACGACGGCTACAAGACCGTAAGAGCGTAAAAAAACAAACAACTCCTTTGCCAAAACCGCTAAAAACGCACGCATCATTTCAGCTCCTTTTTCAAAAAAGCACTGCCAAGCAAAAGCAAAACCGCCCCGTAAAGTGCCAATATGCCAAGATAGAGCAAGTTTTTCGGCGAATCCAGCCCCTGCCCTATTAAAAACGTATCGTAAACGATATGCGTATAGTACATTACCGGAAAAAGATGCGCTTCTATATAGGATTCTCCCTCCATCGAAGATATTGGCATCAGCATACCCGAATATAAAAATCCCGGTATAATCGTTATTATAACCGTTAAAATTACTGCAACGATCTGACGTGACGTCACGATGGAAATAAGCAAGCCAATACCGATACTTACGAGAATATAAAGCTCCGAAGCCGCCAAGTACAACAAAAAACTGCCTCGAAACGGCACTTCAAAAAGGTAACGCGCCCACAAATAGAGGATGAAAACATTAAAAGAATGGAGTACAAATACGGGTAAAAGTTTGGCTATGAGAAACTCACTGCGGCGAAGCGGGGAGGCGTAAAAATTAAAAATAGTTCCCTGTTCCTTTTCTTTGACTATTAAAAGTGCCGCCAAAATGGCAGGTGCAACCAGCATTACCAATCCTATTAACCCAGGAACAATGGCATCCTCATCACGCATTGCCTGATTGAAGAGTGTGCGTTGATTGATGACGATAAGAGCCTTAGTTGTAAGCTTTTTTCTAGCGAGCTCTTTTGTCGTATCGAGTATGACTCCTTCTACATAATTTTGCATCGTAACCGCACGCGTAGGAAAAGCGCCATCGACGAAAACACCTATTTCACTCTTTTGTCCATGCAAGAGCCGTCGCTCCATCGAAGAGGGAATGATGATTACTATATCCGTTTTTGCCTGCTTTATACGATGGAGTGCCTCTGTTTCACTGAGATGCTTCACAATGGTATCGAAATATTTCGAGTGTTCAAATTTTGAAACGAGCAAACGAGAAAACGTGCTTTGGTCGTTATCTATGACAAGAGTTCTTGCATGTGTAACTTCCATTTTTATACCGTATCCAAAAAGGAGTAAAATCATTGTCGGCATAATGTAAA
>JALWLR010000116.1 GCA_027084065.1 Helicobacteraceae bacterium
AAAAAAGGTATAGAGGGTGTTGGAGCAATGCCTCCAAAAGGTGGAGCAAGCATTAGCGATGCTCAGTTTAAATCTATTGTTGACTACATAGTCAAGAAAAGCAAATAATTCAACTCATAAAAGGAAAGATAATGCAAAGAAGAAACTTTTTAACTCTCGGTGCGGTTGCAGCAGCTACAGCTGTTGTAGCTCCGGCACTTCAAGCAGCTGATGAAAGAAAGGCGCATCCAGACGCATGGACTGCAAAAACGGTAGACGACGCTCTTAAAGCTCTTTATGGAAAAACTCTTGCGGATGCAAAAGAGGCGCACGTTACAGTAAAAACTCCAGATGTTGCAAGTAACGGTGGTGCAGTGCCAGTAGACATGAGCTGTGATGTTGCATGTGAATCTTTTACACTCCTTCAAGATGTAAACCCTGAAAGCTGTGTAGTCGTTTTTGATCAAAACGATGTTACTATTCCTAAAAACTCTGTAAAAATCAAAATGAAAAAATCTGGTTCTGTTTACGCGGTAGCAAAAGGTAAAGATGGTAATCTTTACTATGGTAAGAAAACTCTTGAAGTTGCACTAGGTGGATGTGAAGGTTAATCCTCGCACCGAAAAAACAAAAAATATTAAAAAGGTTGAAACATGGGTATGAGAATCAAAGCAAAACTAAAAGGTGACGTAGTTAAAGTTAAAGCAATGGCAAAACATCCAATGATGACATATGACATTGCTGAGAAAAAAACCGGAAGCCGTGACAATGCGAACTTCATCACACACTGGGACGGAAACGTAAACGGAAAAGTTGTATTTGATGCAAGTACAAGCCAGTTCCTTTCTAAAAACCCAATTGTCAAGTATGAATTCAAAGCAGCCGGATTCAAAAAAGGCGATAAACTTGTTATGACTTGGGTAGACCTCAAAGGCAAAAAGAAAACAGGTCACGCAAAAATCAAATAAGCTTTCAATGCAGCCCTGGGCTGCATTCACACTTCTTCGGCTGCCATAGCCTTTGCGATTTTTACAGTCAACACACTCCAAACTGTTCACTCTAAAAACCACAAGTAAGGAACGGCATTGCAAACACTTCAGGGTAAAGTACTCAAACTCTACATCTCTACAGGCAACCCGACTGAACCAAGAAAAGAAACGGAGATTCTGCATGTAGATCCAAAAGGGATAGAGGGCGACAAGTTTTACGCAAAAGATTCAAACCGCTCTATTTTACTCTCATGTGCAAAAAGTTACAAAATGGCAGAAGAGGTCGGTATCGCGCTGCCAGAAGGAAAACTCGGAGAAAACATCTACATTGACATAGATCCCTACTCACTGGCAGCAGGAGACCGACTTACTATCGGAAAAGTAGAATTTGAAGTGACACAAAACTGTACACTCTGTAAAGGACTCTCACAAATAGACTCCAAACTTCCAAAGCTTCTTAAAGATGACAGAGGTATTTTCATAAAAGCGCTCTCTTCCGGTGCGATTCATCTAAACGATCCAGTATGCCTAACTCCCACAAAGGATTCCTCATGAAAAAACTACTCATTCTCTGTTTTGCATATACACTCACGCTCTATGCCGCTACTGGAAGTATTCAGGTATGGACAAGTCCCAATCCCAAAGGTACAATAACCCCTCAAACCATTGAAGAAGCCTTTAACAGCGTAGGTTTGGACGTTTTAGCAAACAATAATATGAACAAACCCTTCAAACTTCGATTTGGAAAAACACACTATAAAATTTACAATCTCGCTATTTTTATGAACAATGATCTTACACTCAGGCTTATAAAAAAAGAGCCGCTTTTTGGAGTTCTTTCTCCTATGACAATGTCCATATGGAGTGATGGAAAAAGTATCAATGTCGCTACGCTCAGTCTTAAAGGAATGAGTAGAACAACTCATACAGATTTTAAGGACAAGGACCTAAGAAAGTATGCTGCTTTAATTCAAAAAGCATTAAAAAAGGCTATGCCAAAGGGGCACTTTAAAAGACTATCCTATAGTGAAAAGGATGTCAATGAAAACTATCTTGTTCATTATGAGTACTCTATAGAAAGTGAAGCGGCAAAAAGTCCGCAAGAATACGAAGAAAACTTCGAAGATGAATTTACCGGAGAGCTTGAAGCACTCGGTTTTTTGTTTCCAAACTACCTCAACCTAAAAGAGGATCTTTTCGAAGATGCAAACTACGACGCTTACGACTTCTATAACACCATCTCCATCTGTAAATTTGATGTAATCTTTCCAGTTTCAAAACTTCATCCCGAAGTAGGCGCGTATGCACCCTGTACGATGTTTATCTATAAAAAAAGAAATGAAAACATTATGCATGTAGGTTTTTTGGGAGTACAAAACTGGATAACTACCGCTCATATAATGGATAACTCCTCCAAAGAACCTCTTATAAAAGCGGAAAACACCATCAAAAAAGTGCTTGAAGAGATAGAGTGAACAAGCACTCTATTTTTCTTTAGCTATTTCAGGAATATACCCTTTTGTAAAGCCGCCTTGAAACATATCTGCAAACATGGACTCCGCCCATCCATATACCGCTTTGGCATTGGTAATGCCCTCTTTACCTTTCCATACCTCATCCGTTACCGGCGTAGCAAACTGAAACTGGTTTGTTTTAGGATTAAACGCGTACTCGGAGTGGATGAAAATACCTCGTTCAGGATTATATGACACATCGGAGATACAAACCGTAACAGGGCTTTCCCACTCATGCTTTTTACCAAGAATTCGCGCTGCAACCTCACGTGCTACGTTTTTCCCCTCTGTGTTGGAAGTATTGCCGGATTTGGAAAATCCCATCGGTCGAGCATCGCCGCAAACAAAAATATTTTTGTTCTCTTGCCCTTTTGCCTCATACGTAAAAATGTCGATGTTTGCCTCTTTACGATTATAGATAGTGTCTTTTGCAAGACCAAAAATCTCAAGGATACGCCCAGCCCGTACCGGTGGATAGAGTGCCGCATCATCGAAGTGCCACTCATCAAACTCCGTCTCTATAATCTTTTTATCCAAATCGATACGTTGTATAACCGAGTTTGGCTCATAGTGTATGTAATCATTGTAAAGTTCTTTGAAAGCTGTTGAAAAACCATGATCTTTAATGGTAATCCCCTCATGCTCATCAAGCAGCAGCACTTTGCCTTTTATGCCGTTTGTCTTGAAGTAGTCCGCTATCAAGCAGGCTCGCTCATAAGGTGCCGGCAGACAACGGTAGTTACCACGAGGTACGGTCAAAACAAACGTTCCACCTTTAAAGTTGTGGATCTTCTTTTTAAGTGTCATATGCTCGCTTCCTGGCATAAATGCCGCCGGATATTCGTTACGAAGCCTACTTTCAAGCTCCTTGTCTCCATGCGTCCACAAATCGTAATCGTAGTCTATGCCAGGTGCAAGAACAAGATAGTCATACTCTATACTGCCGTTAGAAGTTTTAAGAAGTTTTCGCTTCTTATCGATACCTGTCGCACTTGCTTGAAAGTATGTATAACCATTCTCTCGTGCCGCTTGAAGATAGTCATGCATCAAATATTCAAGCTCTACTTTATCTACAAGCCATAAGTTGCTCATTGGGCAACTCATAAACTCAAAACGCTGCTCCACAAGGATGACATCTGCATGTGGCACTTGGATTTTGAGCTCTTTTGCAAACGACAAACCTGCCCAACCGCCCCCAACAACTACAACACGCGGGCGCTCTTTTTGTTTTTTTGGCACTGCTGTAGCAATCTCTTTACAATAATACTCACTCCCCACTTCTTTCTCTTTAGCTATAGCAGGCATCGCACCCACTGACGCCGCTGCAACTCCCACTTTAAGTGCATCTCGTCTTGATAGTCCCATACACACTCCTTTCTTGAAATTATAACAAAACCTTTTTGGAACTCTTCTTGCTTATCATTACTCAATTTGAGCGACAAGGACGGCAATGTTTAATGGTAAAACAGTACTCATTACAGAGAGAGAAAAAAAATGATTTCCTCTTCGCCATACTCCTTAGAAGAAGATGACATCAAAACAATAACCCAAATGCTTCAAAATTCTCATCTAACACAAGGGGAGTTTGTTTCCAAGTTAGAAACAGTAATAGCTGATTATGTTAAAATGAAACATGCCATTTTGTTCAACTCTACCACTTCTGCCCTCTTTGCACTTTACAGTAGTTACGGATTTGGTGCTGGAGATGAAATAATTACAACCCCCATAAGTTTCGTCGCTACTTCTAATATGTTCGTAACTCTTGGAGCAACCCCAATATGGTGCGATGTCAAGCTGGATGGAAACATCGACGAGAGACAAATAGAAAAACTCATTACACCTAAAACCAAAGCGATTGTTGCTGTGGATTTTGGCGGTAAACCAGTAGAACACAAAACCATACGAAACATAGCCGCAAAACACAACCTCATCTACATAGATAATGCCTCCCACGCCTTTGGAAGTGAATTCAATGGAAAAAAGATAGGAAGCTTTGCCGATGCTACTATCTTTAGCTTCCATACCATCAAGCCCTTTACAACAAGTGAGGGTGGATGTGTCGTTACGGATGATGAAGAATTGGCAGAGAAGCTACGCCTCTTTCGCTCCCACGGTATAGTCAAAAAAGAACTGTGGAACTCCGACATGATACAAATGGGCTACAATTTTCGACTAACCGAAATAGCTGCCGTTCTTTGGCTTTCACAGATCAAAAAGGTAGATAGCTTCATCGAAAAACGAAACGAGATCGCCGCTTACTATGATGAAAGATTTCAAAATGCCAAACTCTTTCTCACACAAAAGATAGCGCCAAATCAAAAGAGCTCCAGGCACCTCTACCCCATCATTCTCAACCCCGAGCTCCACTGCCCAAAAGAGGATATCTTCAAAGAGCTTCAAGAGCGAGGCATCGGCGTACAGGTACACTACAAACCGATCTATCAAAACAGCTACTACAAAGAGCGTTTTGGGGA
>JALWLR010000117.1 GCA_027084065.1 Helicobacteraceae bacterium
ACATACAGTATTGCCGTAACAGTCGAAGAGTAAGCAAATCCGGGAAGTGCCAAAATGATTTTGTCATTTTTCGTCGCTACAAGAATATGCCGTCCGGGCTTGATGGCAACACCTTGAAAGAGTATCTTAAAGCCAAGTGCTGGGACAATATCTTTTACAAAGTCATAATCCCCTACACTTACCCCGCCGGTCGTTACAACGATGTCCGCCGACTCCACGGCTTGCTGCATGGTGTTTAGAATACTCTCTTTGTCATCTTTGATCGTACCCATCTGCACCACATCCGCCCCCGCATTTTTACACAACGCCTCAATCGTGTAGTTGTTGGAGCTACGAATAGCAGCCGGATTGTCGCTGCATTCGCCAAGGTCGAGAATCTCGCTGCCTGTTGCCAAAACAGCGACTCTAGGTTCAAGTGCTACATCGACCATCACGATTCCAAGTGCCGCCATAACACCTATTTCGACAAAGCCGATTTTCGTACCCTTACGAATGAGAACATCACCGGCTTTATATCCCTCCCCTACGGGACGGACTGCAAAACCCTTCGCTACACTCTCCTCTATGAATATCGTTTCGTTTTCACAACGGACATTCTCTATAGGGATGAGCGTGTCTGCGCCCTGAGGCATTTTAGAGCCAGTAAAGGTCTTGATGCACTCCCCTTTTTGTACTACTCTTTGCTCATCGTTTCCAGCCGGGTTATCCCCTAGCATTTGGAGTTTTTTTAATTCCTGATCTTCGTAGCGAATTGCATACCCGTCCATAGAAGCTGTAGGAAACTCCGGATCGTTTTTACGCGCTACGACATCTTCAGCCAAAATTTTTCCAAGACTTTCACTCAAAGCGACACGCCGTTTTTTTGTAATGCCAAAATCGAGACTATCGAGTTTTTCAAGACTCTCTTCATAAGATATAAACTGTTTGCTCATGCTAAAATTCCACTTCCTTTAATCGCCGTTGAGCGCTCTTTTGCATAGATGCGTTTTCCATCTACCAAGTCATATTTCCAAATGGGGGCACTTGCTTTGAAGTCTTCTACAAAAGCCTCTATCATCTCCAGCGCAACGCGCCGTTTTGGAGAAAAAACCGCCGCAATATAGGAGCTTTGGTGCACGGGGACATCCCCCTTGCTGTGCGCCATTTTCAAAAGAGCATCGCTTTCTTTGGCCTTTTTTTGCCACGCTTCGAACCAGCTTGTAAGAATGGGCTCATAAATGTCGAAACTCAGCCCATCTATGCCTCCCTCTTCACGCACCGTCCCTACAAAAGGGATAAAGGCGCCATAGTTACTCTCACTCTCCTCTTCGTACCAACGCTTCAAAATAGCGGGAACATCCAACGCTCCCTCATACAGCTCCAGCATACTCATCCTCCACATACCGGAGGCAGCAAGGAGACTTTGTCGCCATCTTTAAGCGGATACTCTTTTGAAGAAACGAGTTTGTCATTGACCGCAACTGCCGAACACTCTAACCACTCTTTGAGACTCTCATCCTCTTTGAGTTTTTCTGAAAGTTCGGCTAAGTTTTGAATGTCGAGCTCTTTTGGCTCCTTGGAAATAGGACCTAAAAATTCTACTCTAACCATTGCTTGTTCCTCTAATTAATAATGAAAGCATTATATCTTATATAAGCTAACTTTTGTATAATTCCAAGACACCAATACCAAAGGCTCAGCGTGATCTTCGGCAAGATAGAGTATTTGAATCTGCTTCCGTTTCATATTTTCATGAAACGCTTTTTACCCCATCTTGGCATGAAACAAAGTATGGAGTACCATAAAAGCGTTCCTGCAAAAATCAATGAAAAATTTCTGCATAGACGCGTCGATGCCGCCTATATATCGAGTATAGCTTCAAAAAAACACTGCAACAATCCACGCCTTGGTATCATCGCCCACAAAGAGGTTCGAAGTGTTCTTGTCATCCCTTCAAAAACAAAACAGTCAGACAGCGAATCCGCTACCTCCAACGCTTTGGCGGAGTTGCTTGGCATCGAAGGTAAAGTGCTCATAGGGGACAAGGCTTTAAAATACGCGCTTAAGCATGATGATTATATCGATCTTGCATCACTTTGGTATGAAAAAGAGAAGCTCCCCTTTGTCTTTGCCACACTCTGCTCCCATGTAAACTCGCCTCTCTTTTCAAAACTCCAAAGACGTTTCTTGCATCAAGCACGCAGCATAAAAATTCCGCACTACATTCTGCACAAAGTAGCACAGAAAACAAAAATTCCACCCAAAGAGATTACAGCCTATCTTCAGCTCATTTCCTACAATATCGATACAAAAAGTCACAAATCACTCAAAAAATTTCTAAAAAAAGCGAAATCAAAGAAGCGCTATTCTACAATTAAAGCATGAAAACTCTCTTTTTGTTCACTGTTTTATCACTGTCGTTATGGAGTCTAGAAGCCATTCCGCCACTCCCGCAAAGTGTCTCTTACAATGTAAAAAAAGCGCTACTTGGAAAAGAGCTGTTTTTCGATACCGCACTTTCAAAAGACTACTCCGTCGCCTGTGTAACATGTCATAACATCTATGACGGTGGGGCAGATAGGCGTGTTGTCTCTACAGGATTTGCTGGGAAAAAAGGAAACATTCAGTCTCCAACTGTTCTTAATGCCGTTTTCAACTTCAGACAGTTTTGGAATGGACGAGCCAGGGATCTTTACGAGCAGGCAAAAGGCCCTTTAGAAAACCCGGTCGAACATAACATGACCCCTAAGCTTGTCGTTGAACGTGTAGGTAAAAACCCACACTATCGTGAAGCTTTTGAGTCTTTGTACAAAAATGGCGTAACTTATAAAAATGTTATCGACGCCATTGTCGAATTTGAAAAAACACTCATTACGCCCAACTCGAAGTTCGATCTTTTTCTCAAAGGCAAAACAAAACTTACGCAAAAAGAGATGCACGGATACACGCTTTTTAAACGATATGGCTGTATTAGCTGCCATAACGGCATCAATATGGGTGGCAACTCCTTTGCAAAAATCGGTATGTTTTTCTCCTATCCATATAAAAAAGAGTACCCTGATCGTTACGCTATCACACATGATCCACTCGATAAAAATGTTTTCAAAGTCCCTACACTACGCAACATTGCTTTGACACCCCCTTACTTTCACGATGGCAGTCGTGCAACACTCCAAGAAGCCATCAAAGCGATGGCACACTACAATCTCGGGCAAGAGATGCCAAAAGAGGACATAGAAGATATTACCGACTTTTTAAAAACATTGACAGGCGAACTACCAAGGAATCTCGATGCTCGCTAATGTCAAAAAAAACATCTCTTTTCTCATTGCCATTCTTGTCGGCATGAGTGCGATTGCGAGCTTTTACTTTTTTTACACAAAGCAAAAGAAGTTCTTGAGCGAACAAAAAGAGTTTTTAATAACACTCGATACCCTCCAAATTGAAACTGAAAAATTAAAATTTGCCGTTTTACAAAATTTTATTTATGCCTACAACAACAACGACATCATCATTAGCCGTTACGATCAAATCGACTCAACGCTCACAAAGCTCAAAGAGGCAAAAATTCTTACAAATCCCAAATATATACCGCTTCAAAAACAAATAAACCAGTTGGATAAATATACAAAAAAGCTCTTTACAGACTTACAGCACTATCTCATGATCAATGCCGCCGTTAAAAACTCTATGCTCTTTTTAGCCTCCAGCTTGACACAACTCGACTCACTTGCCGACAAGGAGCTTTTGCTACGCATTACCAAATCCATAGAATCACTTCTCTTTGCCAAACGTATGGGAGACATAAGCTTTTTAAAAAACATCTACCGTATCGAAGATCCAGAAGAGTATCCAAAAGCGTTGCAGCCTTTTTTACACAGCTACGAACTGCATGTGCACTTCATTCTTGCAAATCTTCCCAAACTGCTATCACTTAAAGAGCAGATCGAATCCAATTCTCTCTCAAACATCATAGATGAGATTAAAAAGAGGTTTTCTGCCATAGCCATCAAAGACACTCAAGTGCTCAACACATTTGCCTTAATACTATTTACTACTTTTACGCTTACCTATATTTACCTTATTGTCATCTTGATACGCTATAAGAAAGAGCACGCCTCGTTACAGCAAACGACTAAAACTCTTCAATACTCTCTGACGCACGATCTGCTCACAGGACTAAAAAACCGCTTTGCATTTGATCATGACAAAACGAAAACGACGCACCCACTTATCATGCTTGTCAATATAGACCGCTTTAAAGACATCAACGATGTTTTTGGTAATCAAGCCGGAAACGAGCTGCTGCGCGCCGTAGCAAAGCAGTTGCAAACATTTAGCAATACCGAAAGCAGTTTTGTCGATGCCTACAGAATCGGCGGTGATGAGTTCTGCCTTTTATTTGAAAATTTTCCTACACAAAAAGCGGTTTCAATGGCACACAAACTTTTTGAAACCATATCGCAAAATGATTTCCTAATAAACGGAAACGAAATAAACATAAGTATCAGTATAGCACTTTGTGACAAAAAGCCGCTTCTTGAAAATGCCGACTTGGCACTTAAAATCATTAAAACCAATCGTAATAAAAAAATCATTCTCTATGATGAATCTTTGGATCTGCATAAAAAAGCCGAATCAAACATAAAAACAATTCGTACCATACGCCAAGCCCTCCAAAACGACAATGTCATTGTCTATTATCAACCTATCGTCAATCTTAAAAACGATCAGATAGAAAAGTTCGAAGCACTCGTGCGTATTCGACATGAAAATAAAGTCATCGCTCCCTATTTCTTTCTCAATATTGCTAGAAAGACGCATCTCTATCAAGAATTGACACGGCGTGTCGTCGAACACACCCTTCTTAGTGCCGCAAATTATCCACAATACCGCTTCTCCATCAACCTCTCCGTTTCCGATATTTTGAACGAAACACTGGTCGAAGAGATATTTTC
>JALWLR010000118.1 GCA_027084065.1 Helicobacteraceae bacterium
AAACAACCCAAGAACCGTTGTCAATGATGTCAATAGAATTGGACGCAACCTTGTTTTTGCACGCTGCATCAACTCTTCGGATGTTTTAGCCTTTTTTATAAAATCAACCATGATCAGCCCATCATTAACGACAACACCGGCAAGACCGACAACACCTATGAGTCCCGGCATAGAGAGATGCAACCCCATAATCCAGTGCCCTAAAAGTACACCTAAAAAGACAAGAGGAATCGTACTGATGACAATGAGTGACTGAACAATAGAGTCAAAGAGCCATACAAGTGTAATAAAAATCAAAAAGAGTGCTATTATGCCTGCTTGCATCATCTCTTTGATATTTTTTCTATTCTCTTTTTCCTCTCCTTTGATAATGACTTTATACCCCTCTTTTTTCAACGCTTCAAGAGTCGGACGAAGACGCTCCATAACCTCCATGGCTGTGATTATTTTCTTGTCCGTCGTTGCAAACACACTGCGTACCCGTACACCATCCTCTTTTTTTATAGTGACAAAGCCGCGCTTATAGATAAAATCCGCTACCTCATCCAAAGCTACACGTTTGTTACTTCCAGGCACCTGAATGTCCACTTTATAAATAGAGTCTATGAACGAATCTAGATCACTCTCTATACGTATTCTTAAAATTCCTTCGTCGTTAAAGAGTTTACCGTACTCCCCTTTAAGGTAAAACGCCTGCAACTCTCTTTGTACAATCTGCTCATTGAGCCCCAGACGCATACCGTAGTCGTTTATTTTGAGTTTGAGCTCTTTTTCTCCAATGTCGGCATCGTCACTGATGTTGTAGACACCTTTTATGGAAGAGAGTGCCTGTTCTATGCGATGCAAACCTTTGAGAATCTCTTCATCTTTTTTACCACTTAAACCTATTTCTATATCGTGTGCTACCAAACCCGCACCCGGAACTTTTACCACAAACTCTTCAAAAATCTTCTTACCGTTTTTATCTGTAAGCTCTTTGATCTGTGCAAGCTCTTTTTGAATCTCTTTGGCAATTTCTTTGGCATCTTTTACTCTTGTAAGTCGTGTTTTATCATACTCCAAAGAGAGGTAGGGTCCAATGTATTTGTCGAAAAAATTTTGTGGAGCACGTTCATGTAGGTCTATAAAAACATGAAACATATTTTCACCCAAATCGACTCTGTTTTTCGCATCCATTTTAAAACCGACAACAGAAGTAACGGAAGAGATATTTTTAGGATCTGCATGTTGCAAAAGAATCTTTTCTATTTGTGTGACATACTTTTCGGTATCTTTTAAATCGTTGTTTATATCTACTTTACCATACACATAAATCTGAGTCGTGTCAAATTCGGGAAAGAGTTGGAATTTCGTATGCTTTAGCATTAAGAACTCCGCAGTAAGAATGGAAACAACCATAACACTTAGCCAAGCATAGCGATGGCGAAAAAGAGTGTGCAGCAGTGCATTGTACCAAGAGTACATCTTACTCCAAAAACGTTTGGTAAAGCTCCCTTCTTTGGAAACACGCAGAAAATCTTTTGCATGTAGCGGCAAAAAATAAAAGGCTTCAAATAAAGAAGAAAGCAGTAAAACCGTAATCATAATAGGAATGATACGAATGAACATTCCCATCTCCCCACTCATCAAAAGCATAGGTAAAAAAGCGAAAACCGTCGTAAGTGTCGCTGTCAAAACAGCAGGAAACATCTCTGCCGCACCCGTGATGACAGCTTCACGCCGCTCCATTCCCTCTTCTAAATGCCGATAAATATTTTCTGCAACCACTATCGCTTCATCTACAAGCATTCCAAGCGCTATGAGCGCTCCAAGCAGTGAGAGCATATTGAGGCTGTCTCCTAAAAGCTCCGTAGCGATAAGCCCTATCATAAAGCTTACGGGAATCCCCATAGCCACGACAATAGCTATACCTTTGTTGATAAACAGCAGCATCGCCAAAAAGACAAGCATCAACCCAAAAGCGATATTGGAAAAGACGACATTGAGTCTATTTTTAACCCAAACAGAGGTATCTGTATAGATGCTGTATGTCACTTCAGGATGTTTTGCATGTAGCTTAGAAAGGAGTTTGCGTATCTGTTTGACAAGCTCAATGGCATTGCCTTTTTTGCTTTTGGTTACATTGATGGAAATGTTTCTTTTACCGTTGTAATGGGAGAGTTCACTCTCATCACTCAATTTAAATGCGACATCGGCTATGTCTCCTAAACGAACACGTACATTTCCAACACCAATAACGGTATCGGCAGCTTCTTGGCTTGTTTTTGGTCCGTTGTAGGTAGAAAGGTAGAGATGATTGGCTTTTTGTTTGATTGTTCCAATGGGAAAAATGGAACTCATAGCACTGATTGCCGATACCACGGCGGTAGGATCAAGCCCATAAGCTACGATTTTGTCATAGTCAAGCGCCACATCTAGTTCCATCTCCGCATCGCCGCGTATCGTTATGTCACTGAGATCTTTAAACTCCGAAAGTTTTTCTTTCAGCTCCGAAGCGTAGTCAAGCAGTTTTTTTTTGCTTATGTCTCCCGAAAGTGCTATGAGCACCAAAGGAAATGCATGCTCCTTGATTCGTGCTGTGGGTTCATTCATATCCGAAGGGAGGTCACGCTTGTGTTTGGTTATGATGTCTTTTACATCCTGTAAAACCAACAGATTGTTCGAACCCTCTTTAATATCGGCGGTAATGTTGAAAAAACCGTTTTTTATAAGTGTCGTGACATCTTCTAGCTGACTTACATTTTTCAAATCACTCTCAATCGGATCGACAGCCATCTTGTCGAGTATATCCGCACTTGCTCCGGCATAACTGCCTTTTATGGATATTTTATCCATATTCATCGGTGGAAATATCTCTTTAGGAATGTCGGTATAGGCAAAAATGGAAAGGATCAGAATGAAGATGAGAAAAATATGATTTAATAGGGGTTTGTCTATTGCAAATTCTAAAAATTTTCGTATCATGATTGTCCTAGTCCTCTTCGAATATCGTATCGGCTATTTGGTTTTTAAAACGCATCGACTCCACAGCCGACTTGATAACTCTATTCTCTTCTTTTAATAAATCCCGTTCATTTCTGAGTTTGGCTATTTTTCTGCTCTCATAGTAAATTTGCTGATGGATGTAGATTTTGAAAAATGCCAGTCCTATAACAAAGACAATGACAAGGTATGTCAGTAACAGATATTTTGCATCGAGCTTTTTTTTGGGAACAAGTAGTTCATCGACGGCTTCGAGCAGTTCTTCTTTATCTTTCAATCTCAAACACCCTTAGTTTCGCACTTCGACTGCGAGGGTTTTGTTTTAGCTCCTCCGCATCGGCAGTGAGCGGTTTTTTTGTAACAATGTGCCCTATGGCGTGATTGTTTCCGCATGTACATCGCATAGCATCACTCGGGCATATACACGATTTTGCCCATCTGCTAAAACGCTGCTTGACTATACGATCTTCCAGTGAGTGAAAAGATATGATACCGACTTTCGTCTTTTTTAGCGATGAGTGTTCAATGACATCTAAAAGACGACGCAACTCACCCAGTTCATCGTTTACCTCAATGCGAATAGCCTGAAAAAGAAGCGTTGAGGGATGAATCTTCTTTCCTTTGGGCATATACGGACGTATCGTTTCACTCAGCTCTTTTGCAGAAGTAAATGGACGCTTGCTCACAATGACGGAGGCAAGCTTTCGTGCATTTTTCAACTCGCCATACTCATAAAAAATACGAGCTAGCTCCTCTTGAGAGTAGCCGTTTACAACATCGGCCGCTGTAAGAGAGCGACTTTTGTCCATGCGCATGTCAAGATTGTCGCTTTCATAGGAGAAGCCGCGCTCTTTTTCATCCAGCTGCAATGAGGAGACACCGATGTCTGCCAATATACCACGAACATCGATGCCTTCATCTAAAATCTCTTGAAGCACTTCACTAAAACGCCCTTTTCGAATTTCGACTCTCTCTCCAAATTTCGCAAGACGTTTTGTAGAAAAATCTATGGCCGTTTGATCTTGATCTATACCTATGAGACGAATATCGGGGTTTTGTTCCAAAATCAAAGAGGAGTGCCCTCCATACCCCATCGTGCAATCCACAAAAACACCTTCACGTACATCTGAAAACGATAAAAGCACTTCTTTGTGTAATACGGGAATATGGGGTGTATTTTCCTCCAAGCGGAATCCTTTTCTAAACTTTGTTCAAATTATACTAAAGTAATGTAAAGACTCTTTTTTAGACTCATCTTAAGCTTGAAAATGATATTATCTTTCAGATTAAATGCTCAAGGAGAGTCAAGAACAATGGAGATGGCTATAGAAATTATCATTGCTTTAGTATTGAGTGGCTATTTGGTATGGAAAGTAAAATTTAAAAAGAAAAATTCTCCCAGCATCGATGAAGAAACAAACGATGTTTCAGAACAAAAAGAGTCTCAAGAAGTTGCTCCAATAACACAAGAAAAAGAAGATATAAAACAGCAAACAGATACGGAGCCACAAGATGAAATCTTTCCAACAAAATTCAAACATTTCAACCCAAATAGCCCAAGAAAACCTCAAGTCATCCCAGAACACTCTCAAACAGTAAAAGAGGATTTCAAAAAATTCGCCGATATGAAAATACTTGTAGCAGAGGATAATCTCATCAACCAAAAGGTTATTGCAGGGTTGTTGAATGAATCGGGTATAGAGCTTGTTTTTGCGGGAGATGGGATGGAGGCGCTAAGTATTTTAAACAATCAGCATGATTTTGACTTGGTCCTTATGGATGCGCACATGCCAAATATGGATGGTTTCGAAGCCACGCAAAAAATTCGCCAGCAAGCACAGTTTCAACAACTTCCCGTTGTAGCTTTAAGCGGCGACATCGCCAGTGACGACATAAAAAAAATGTACAATGCGGGTATGGATGCCCATTTGGAAAAACCACTAAAAA
>JALWLR010000119.1 GCA_027084065.1 Helicobacteraceae bacterium
CTCTTCACCTTGAGTTTTACCCCAATCATAAAGAACATGGATAAACATTGCAACAAGTGGCAACGGTTCAAGAGCTGAGAATAGCGCACCAATCTCCCACCAATATTCAGGTGTACCGATCCAGAAGTAGTGATGCCCTAGACCAAGGATACCAGAGCCAAAGAGCATTGCAACTTCGATCCATAGCCACATCTCGACAACTTTTCTGTGTGCACCGATGATAGTGATAAGCGCATAAGCCGCAAGTGAACCAACGAACACTTCCCAAGTCGCCTCAACCCAAAGGTGGATAACCCACCACCACCAGTACTGATCCATAGAGATGTTATCAGTAAAGAACATACCACAAAGATAAAGACCAGCAAATGCGATCATATCTGCCATAAGAACAGTAACGATACCGCTTTTGTTTCCTTTCATACCTGTAAGGAAAAGGTTCGCTACAAACCCAAGTGCGACAACGACGATACCCCAGTCTGCCCATCTTGGCGCTTCAATATACTCTCTACCTTCCGTAATAAACCAGATAGTACTCTCATCTGCAGGTCCTACCTGAATGAGAAGATAAACAAGCACAACTACAACGATAGCAGCTGCAAATATCCAAAAAAGTAGCTTTCCTATCTTAATACCTACCGTTTCAATACCTGTTTCATCAGGAAGTAGCCAATAAACAGAGCCAAACATCGCAAAAACCATCCATACGACAAGTGCGTTGATATGCAAGATTCTTGCAATTGAGAAATCAAGTACACCGTATAGAAAACTTGGCTCAACAAACTGAATGGCAGCTACCAGACCAAATAACAGCTGTGCGCCAAACAAAATAGCCGCAAATGTAAAATACCACGTAGCAAGCTGTTTAGATTCGCTTCCTACTCCTACTAATGCATTATTTGCCATGAACTGCTCCTTGCATACGACCAAAGTTTCTTGGGAATCCGTTTGTGTCGATACTTGCCATATGTTTCAAAAAAGCGACAAGTGCGACAGCTTCTTGTTTTGTAATTCCGAGATCCGGCATCATTCTTTCATGTGTCGGATACTGATCCGGATGCTGTAAAAATTCCGCCATTGCCTCTTCTTTTGTACTTTTACCCGTCATAGCCTGCATTGGACCGTTTTCCTGCCATGCAGGATCAAGCCATGCTTTTGTAAGATCTGGAGCATAATACGCACCGTTTCCAAGCAATGTATGGCAGTCCATACAGTTTTTCGCCTGGGAAGCGAGCTTTCCTTTGTGTAGCAGTTCTGCTGCTTCTTCTTCACTCCAGAATTTACCGAAAAACTTCTCTTTTTCCGGCCCAATTTTTGGTACTTCATGCCCTCTTTTACTGTCAAACACATAATCTACTTTATAATTAATAACAGTTGGAGCCGGAACTCTTTTTGTTACTCCGTTTTTCAAATCAGCATCAGTCCCCATTGATATTTGTTCCATTGTGTCAAATGTCAACCATATCAACAATACCGATGCAACACCTGTAACCCATGTCGCTGACCTTCGCCAGAAACGATTGTCTGTCCATACGGATTTTTTAGCCACGTTAACCCTCCTGTCAATGTTCATTTTCACGATGAACATGATCTTGCATATAATAAACTGCATGTGGAACCAACAAAAGTCCAACAGCAGCAACTACCAACGCTTTTGCGGTAAATTTATCGACATGCATCAAACTCCCCATCAAATAGAGACAATAAACTGTCAGTAACCAAAAAAAATACCCGACAATCATCATCCATGGTTTAAGAAGTTTGACTTTTACCGCCGTAAAGATTCCTACGTACAACCCTCCAAATACCAAAACAAGAGCGGAAGAAACAAAAATGGTCAAGAAATCCCCCGAAGCTATCTCAGGCATCAAAATTACATGCTGTTCCATTTTTGCTCCTTGACTTCTCATGCTTTTTCTTTAGAATCAAATGTAGTTTAACACTCTTTGCTATGAAAAAGAATTGACCCATGTCAATTTTCCATGTTAGAATAGAAATTAAATTTTATTTTAGAGACTATGTTTCTAAATGTAACATTTTCTAGAGTTCTTGAGAGCAATACTGATAATTTATCAAAAAACTATCATATTTCTCTCTTTTTGTTTCCATATTTGAAAATAGACTTAAAAATTAAAGGTAAAAAAGAAGCGAAGATAAGGTAAGCGTAACAAGTAGTGTCATTACAATGACAACTGTACGTTTTTGTTTTTCACTGAGGTTGTATTTTTTTTCTAAATAATCCCCCACTTTAAAAGCCGGAAAAACGGTAAAAAGCAGCATAGGAAAACCCAACACCAATATAATGACAAAATCAGGCACACAGCCTCCTTATGAAACATTTTGACTTTAGTCAATAGTTTTAATTATTCATTAGTATAGTATTTTAAAATAAATCATTCAATGAAATGGATATATCTCCATTGAAATCAGAAGGAGTCATAATGAAAAATAAAATCTTACCATATGTGGCAGGTAGCATACTTTTTACTTTTTTGACAGGATGTGCACAGCACTCCTCTTCTCTTCACAGTGAAGAGGAGAGAGTTACACACTCCAAAGCAGCACTCTATACCGAAATACATAACAACAAACATCTCAAAAAAATTGTTATAAAGGCAGCGAAAGAGAAAGGATGGAGAATAACAAAGTTTACAGAAAATTCTGTTATAGCTGAGAAATTCAATGAACAAAATCCAAAAGCAACCACCATAAAAATAGAAGACGGAATCGTCGATTTTGACAATATGCCTGGAACCGATGATAGCGATATTGTAGATCTCAAAGAGTATATTCAAGATCTTCTCAAAGCAGAAAAAGAGGGCTACTAGCGCTCCTCTTTTTTATGGCGCAAATAACTTTGCTTTATTTGAAACAACTCATAAAACGAAACTTTCTTGCCAGCCTCTTTTATAAGCGCATCCGTATCAGCATACTCTCCTTGCATCTTCGCTATTTCTCTATACCCTTTAGGTTTGATTTCATTTGTGAATGTCCCTATGGCAATTACCCATAAAAATACAATAGCCATCCACACAATCTTGACAGACTTTGTATATACACCGGCTACATGCAAAAACAGAGTGACTATCAAACCGATAATTATAAGTATGCTTAAACTCATTGTATAATATTCTCCCCTTTTGGTTTAACCTCTACGTCTACCCTCTCAAACATCTTTTTCTCAAATATCATCACTCCAAATGTACCAAGAATCATCATTAAAACAACCACGGCAAGGATAGCAAATGCTACTCCGTAGCGTTTGAGTACCTCTTTCATCGTATCTCCTGATTGATACGCTTCAGCACCCTAAATCGTGAAACTTCCTTCTCATTCAAACCAAGTTTTTTAGCTATTTTCGGATTTACCTTGTAGTATCCAAGTACTACTTCGATATGATCACCCTTGTGTAATCCATCAATAACATAGCTTCGAGTCTCATCAGCTTTAAGATGCATATTTTTCAGTACTTGTGTAGCTACCCATGGTGGAGAAGGTTTGTTGTTGCTGCCAAGAATCTTAAAAAAGCGCTCTGTTTTTAAAAGCTCTCTCTTACCATCTCTTTCTCTGTAGATACGCAGCTCTCCAAGACGCATAGGATGCAAGAAAAGCTCATGAGAGGCTTTGTTATGCACTTCAATATACCAGCCGTTTTTGTTTTGTCTAAGCTTTAGATCTACATACTTGCTTAGAAGCTCCGGATTGGAAGAGACTCCTGCAAAGCCGTGAAATCTGTGTGTCGGTGTTTTTTTGATCGTAGAGAAGCTTCCCTTCACTTTTGGCATATGACAAGTGATGCAGTTTTGTTTTTCGTCTAACGGAGCGTCCATTTTACATACATTGAATCCATGAGCATTTTGTTTGTGAGAGTGGCACCCCATGCAAAGCTTTCCATTATAGAAGTTCTCGTTGGAGAAGTCTATCTTATGAAACGGAGAGCCGTGCTCTTTGGTAACAAGTCCAAAAAAGGAGCTTTTAACACCAAACTCGACATCTTTTTCTCCCTTTTGAGACTCTCTTGCACCAAAAAGCGTATCGCCTCTTTTATCAAGTACATTTATGTTACTTTTTGCATGTTCTTCTATACTTTTTATGCGATGGCAATAGACACACGATATAGGTTCATGAAGCTGTATCTCATTTGGCTTTGGCAGGCCTTTTAGCTGCGTATCTACGGGCGTATGGCATTTCTTACACTTGTAGTTCTTATTTTTCTTTGCCGGATGTCCCTCCCATATTACTTTGTGAACGGGGTCATTGAAGATTGATGCTTTTGCATGCATCGATGCTTTGAACTCTTTGTAGATCAAAGGGTGGCACTTTTGGCATACCTTTGAAGAGTTTAGCGGTATCTCTCTTGCCTCCAGAAAAAAAGAGAAACTAAAAAGCAAAAAAAGAGCTAACTTCATTTTTTCTTCTCATCATATATATACTCAACACATCGTGCTGTATGGAAGTCCCTGACATACTCCGGATTGGTAAAGAGATCGCCCTTGAGACTCCAACCAAACTTCTTGTTTACCAAGACTGAGGGCATTACCTCTCGTCGCATCTTGTTCTCGCATATAACTGTTTTGCCTTCACTAAAAAGCTTTTTAACCTCATCCATTCTATCTGTTGTTATCTTGTAGTGCCAACCTATAAAGATGGCAAATACTGTCGCCACTCCAATCATCCCCCGCTTGAAAGCGACTTTGGGCATAAAGTCTCTTGTCGTTACAAACGCCGTCACTCCAAGAAAAAAGAGTGCTATAACTATATATGGTATCTCCAACTCAAAAAATGTACTCATGCGCTTTTCTCCATATGTTTCTCTTCCCACTCTCTAAAAGCGGGGGTAAAGTACTCTATGCGCACCTTCTTAAACTCTCTTGAGCTGTAAAGCGGCATATAGTT
>JALWLR010000120.1 GCA_027084065.1 Helicobacteraceae bacterium
TTCTCCGGAATCTCTTTTGCGTGATTTTACCCTAAAGTTACTGAAAATCTTTAAAGATTTTCGGCTCCGGGCTTACGAACTCGCGCCCAAGTAGCTTGACTTTGTGCGCATGCAGCATTACACGCTTTGCACTTCGCCCGCCATACTCCACATCACCGATAATGGGATGTTCGATGTATCGAAGGTGCGTACGTATCTGATGGGTGCGTCCATAATGAATAATAACTTTGACTTTGGTTTTTTTCGCAGAAACCTCCAGAGGATAGACCTCCGTAACAGCCGGTTTTCCCTTACTTGAAACATTAGAATGTGCTTTGCCACCCTTTTTTGTCGTCACTATAGGTCTGTCTATAACCACCTCTTCAGGAATGATTCCCTCTGTCCATGCTATGTACTCTTTGTAAACGCGATCGTTTTTAAACTCTTCAATCGCTTTTTTTCGAAACTCTTCGTTTTTTACAAGCATAAGCACTCCGCTTGTCTCCCTATCGAGACGATGAAGTAAACGAGTACCTTTGAACATCCGCTCTATTTCATCGGAATTGACAAATGCCGGTTTTTCCACTACCAAAAGATCGTCATCTTCATAAATCGGCTTTGGCTTCTCCACCTTCTCAACACGAAACACCGTGCGCGTATCTATCTCACCGCGGGCGATGAGTACCTTTTTGTTTCCGACATAGACAAGTCCTCTATCTATCATCTCTTTTGCTTTGGAATTGGAAATCCCCTCTTGTTTAGCCAATAATTTATACGCTTTTTCTTTAGGCATACTCTTTTAACCTTTGTACTATTTTTTCTATATTTACCTCTGCATCTACTGTAGCAGACGGTAGTTTTTTAGCCTTTATCAAGGCATCGCAAATTTCATCTTTTTCTACATACTGCACATGGCTGACATACTTAAAAAGCTCTTTTTGATGAAAGAAGTGCTTACCGGTAATGAGCTTGCAGCCAAAATGTGCAGGCTCTAACGGATTGTGACCGCCGACATCCTCTCTAAACGCTCCACCAAGTATAGCTATGTCGCCGATAGCATAAACATTGGTCAGCTCTCCCATTGCATCTACCAACAAAAGATCACTCCCAAAACTTTTGTCTTCACTCAATTTTGCTATACTCCAACCGTTTTGCGAGGCATATCGTTGCATCACTTCATAGACCAAATCAAAGCGCTCCGGATGACGGGGAACGATGATAAGCATAGCATCCGGTTTTTTGCCTTTATAACATGCAAAAGCATCTAAAACGGCTTCCTCTTCCCCTTCATGCGTGCTACCGGCAACGACAACCTCTCTTTTTGGCTTCTTGTATTCTTTACTCTTTTGTATATCGGCGGCAAGTTTGATATTGCCGGCAACTTCCACATTTTTAGCACCCAAAGCCTCAAGACGATACTTGTCCATTTCGCTTTGCGCAAAGACCAGATCGACATATGAAAAGATGCGTTTGTAAAACCATGCCATTTTCATATATTTTTTATGAGACTTGTCCGATATGCGCGCATTGAGCAAAACCAATTTCGCACCCCTTTTCTTTACCGACCAAAAAAGCATATACCAAAATTCCGCCTCAAGAACTACGACCACTTTATGCTCTCTTGTCCAAAACGGCAAAAAGAGCTCATACGGCAGGTATCGGACTTCGGCATCATACTTTTTGGCTTCTGCATGTCCGGTATGCGTTATAGTCGTTATATCCACACGCTTTTTCAATCTCTCAAGCAGAGGTTTCAAAGCTCGTGCTTCTCCCAAAGAACAGACATGAAACCACATGCTGTTTCCCTCATTGAAGGGGGGATTGCGTCGTAAAAAAAAGCGTGCCGGAATGGATTCTTTGTATTTTGGTTTAAAAGAGAGGTACACTAAAAGCGGCAGTGCCGCTACATACAGCACTGCACTTAAAAGGTAGTAAAAAAGAGTGAACAAAGAGCCCTACTCGGCGGCAGTTTCTGCCTCTTCTTCAATGTAAAGAATGCGTCCACAGTGCGGGCAAGTTACTATTTCATCCCCTTTTATGATGTCGGCATATACTTTCTCACTGATAACCATATAACATCCCATACATGCCTGATCACGAACCGGAACGACTGCAGTGTTTTTCGCCCATCTGCGAATTTTTTGATAAAACGCTAACGCTTTTTGGTTCATCTCGGCAATGAGCTGCTCTTTGCGTTTGAAGATCTCTTCACGCTCTTTTTGAATCTGAGCAAGTTTTGCTTCTACTTCCTCTTTGACCTTTTCAAGATTCTCTTCAATCTCTTTGAGCATCTCTTTTGCCGCTTCGATCTGCTCTTTTTTCGCTTCTATGATCTTTTCCAAGCGGGCGATCTCTTCATTGGCAAAAGCGATCTGCTCTTTGGCGATCTCCTCTTCAAGTTGTAAAGATTTGATTTCCCGCTCTGTTTTTACTTCCGCACTCTTTTTTGCAAGTTCTTCAAGTTTTGCTGAAAGCTCGGCGATATGAAGCTCGTTTTTTTTCTTTTTGAGCTCCTCTTCTTCGATCTCTTTTGTCAAATTCTCTATATCTTTTACGATACTGTCTCGTTTTGCCAAAATAGCTTCGTATTTTGTATTGGCTTCCTCTATCTGAGGCTCAAAAGCATCTATCTCGTTGTCGATTTTTGCTAACTCTATTAGTTGTTTAAGATGCTGGTTCATCTCTCTCCTTTGGGGGTTTGTCTTTGTTCTATGAGGTTCTCGTTGGGGCTATAAATAGCTAAATGGATTAACCGATTGTGAAATTATAGCTTGTATGCCTAAATTTTTCAACTCTTTTTTTAAAATAGGGGCAAAAAAACGCTCACTCTCATAGTGACCGATGTCTATCATCGAGATACCAAGTGCTTTTGCAAGCATAGCATCGTGGTACTTGATGTCTCCTGTTAGAAAAAGATCCGCCTGGACACTTTTAAGCATACTAGCACCACTGCCCGTACAAAGAGCTACGCTTTTTATTTTTTCATGTGAACGTACACATTTGAGTACATCCAAGCCAAAAGCCTGCTGCACCTCATGTGCAAACGTATCGAAATCACGCTCAACCTGCATGTAGGCTACAAATCCATCCTTTTTCTCTATGGCAAACCCTAGAACCTCTGTTGCTACATAGTCGTTGAGATGGGTTATGTCAAAGTTAGTATGCATCGCAACCGCGCTTATCTTTTTAGCCAGCATCCGTTGAATGAAACTAGAAGGAAACGTAGCCGTATCGAAACTTTTAATACCGCCAAATATGAGCGGATGATGGGTTATCAGCAGTGTGTTTGGCTCAATTTTTTCCAGCAGTTCCTCGTCGATGTCGATACTAAGAACAATTCGCTCTACCTCATCCTCCATACTTCCTACCTGTAGACCTGAATTGTCCCAGCTCTCTTGCAACTCAAAAGGAGAGATTGCATTTAATTTTTCATAAATTTCACGAATTTTCATTGGATAGCTCCTTTTGGAGTTTTTCTATCTCCTCTTTTGCCGCTTTCATGTCAGGATCTAGTTCCAACGCTTTTTTATACTCCGCTATAGCATCTTCTAGGTGTCCTAGGTCTTGTAATATATTTGCATAGTTGAAATGATAGACGGCATTATCTGGATCGAGTCTGAGTGCCTGGCGTATCTGCTCTCCCGCTTTAGCATACTGCTTCATCGCACGATAGGCCGATGCCATCAAAGCGTAAATCGCCGGGTCTTGATCGTCGCCTTTAAGTGCGTCCTCCAAAGCTTCTACAGCATCTTGATAAGCCCCTTTTTTGTAGTGGATAAACGCTATTTTGTAAAGTATCTCCGCATCATAGGGTTTGCGATAGTTCGCTTCTCGTAAAATCATCAAAGCTTTATCCAAGTCGCCTCTTTCATAAGCCGCATCCGCCTGCTCTATCAGCTCCGCAACGGTATAGATAGTCTGAGCAGTAAACTCTTTGATGTCACTCTCTATACCGCCGTCATCGAAAGGTTTGGGTGTTTTTGGCGTATCTTCAAGCGAATTGATGTGCTTATAGACCTGATAGGCAAAAAAAGCGGTTATCCCAAGCAGTATCAATTGAAAAAAAGTCATCTACATCCCCTTGAGACTGCGCTCGATGTCGCGCTTTTGATCTTTGGCTTTCAAATCGGCTCGCTTGTCATGAAGCTTTTTCCCCTTCGCGATGGCAATTTGCACTTTGGCGATATTTTTGTGGTTGAAGTAAATTGAGAGCGGGACGATGGTATATCCCTCACGTTCAGTCGCTTTTTTTAGTTTTTCTATCTCTTTTTTATGCAACAACAGCTTTCTGGGTGCACGCTCTTCATGCCCATAGTAATGGTGCGTCGTCTCCAGTCTGCCTATATGCATATTAAAAAGTATGGGCTCTCCTTTGACAAGTTTGATGAAACTGTCTTTGAGATTGACCCGTTTTGCACGCAGCGCTTTTACCTCACTGCCGCTTAGAACAATCCCGGCTTCTAGTTTTTCGAGAATCTCATAATCATGATAGGCTTTTTTATTTCGTGCGAGTGTTTCGCCCATGTTACTGCCTTGCTGAAGTTTTTTTGAAGAATTATACTATAAAAGAGAAAGAAAGCGGCAAAGTATGCCGCCTTAGAGATTAAAATTTAAATTTCACGCCTGCCATAACCGAGTCCCCTTTTGGACCGTCTATCGAAGAACCTTCATACTCTATAACACCGTTATACTTTTTATTAAAGACATACTCCATACCCACTGCGTAGGAGATTCCCGTATCGTCAGTGCTTTCACCCTCTGCTGTTTCATACTCGTACTCCACACCTACTTTGGCAAGCAGACCGAATTTTTCCGTTATTTCATAGACATAAGCCAAGTCAAGTGAGGTTGTATAGTAGTCGATTGCCGCCGTATCGCCTGATACTTCCACATCGGTACTTT
>JALWLR010000121.1:0-2006 GCA_027084065.1 Helicobacteraceae bacterium
GACTTGCACCCCTGTACTTAGGCAAAATCGAAGCATGCAAGTTAATGCAAGGAGCGTGCTCTAAAACAGCTTTAGGAAGGATTTGTCCGTATGCGGCAACGACAATAAAATCGCAAGATTGACTCCGCACAGACTCCACCGCTTCTTTCTCTTTCAAAGAATGTGGCTGATGCACTTCTATGCCATACTTTTGTGCCAGTTTCTTAACCGGTGGTGGCGTCAAAGTTTTTTTACGTCCGACAGGTTTATCCGGCTGGGTATAGACACTTACAACCTCTATTTCACTATCTTGAATCAGTTTTTTCAGTATCTCTTCAGCATAATCGGGTGTTCCCATAAAAATGACTTTTATCATGTCAATATCCTTTTGTAAACGACATTATAGTTGATATGGACTAATAACGCAGGTAAAATTCAAGCTTGGAAGAGTGTACCGCCTTGATGGTCGTTATGTAGAAGAAATGCTTTGGCATCATTTAAATCAAAACCACTTGATAAGAAGGTATCAATTCCATTTTCTAAAAGATATGAAGCTGCTTTGAGTTTAGTAACGATGCCGCCTGTCGCAAAAACATTGTTTGGTGTGACATCTTTTGTAAGCTCCTCTTTGGGAATTTCGCGAACCACTTTCAAAACTTTCGCATCACTGTGTTTTCTCGGGTCTTTGTCATAGTAGGCATCGATGTCGGAGAGGATGACAAGCATATCGGCATCTGCCATTTTTGCAATGTATGCAGAGAGCTGATCGTTATCGCCGACAATCAGTTCCTCCGTTGCCGTGGCATCATTCTCATTCACAATAGGAATGACGCCGTTTTCTAAAAGTGTGTCGACTGTATTGCGTACTCGTTGAATATCATCGGCTTTGTTTAGGTTAGCGGCCGTTACAAGTACCTGTGCAACTAAAATATCGTACTTTTCAAATTTTTTTGCATACTTTTTCATCAAAATAGGCTGTCCGATAGCTGCGAGCGCTTGCTTGTTCTTCAAGACTGATCTATCTAGCTTGAGCTTGGTATATCCTGCAGCTACAGCACCGGAACTGACCAAAATGACCTCGTATCTCTCTTTTAGTTGGGCAATGAAATCAACCAAAGCTCTCATCCTCTCTAGCGCAACCGAGTCATTCTCCGTCAGTACCGCACTGCCGACTTTTATAACGATACGCTTCATCTACTACGCCTCGTTGACCGCTTCTTTACGCTGTGTATCGACAAGATTAAAAAGTGCATACTTCAATGGCTCTATATTTTTTCCTGTTGCAGAAGAGATCGGCGCTATAAAATAGGGCTTGGATTTATCATACCCCAAAGAGGGCTCGGCACTCTCTTGAATATAGTACGGAAGTTCTGCATCAAAACCAAACTTGGATGCCTCACTTGGTTTCAACCCTTGAGATTCGATGAAAGATTCTACTTTCTTGACAAGCTCCTCCGGTGGAACAATATCTGCTCTTGTAAGTGCAATGGCATAGGAGGAATTGGCAAGAACATCACTAAATCTAGATACCTCCGCCTTAAGTGTATCTATTTGTTCCTCTAACTCTCTGTAAGAGGCAAGATCGACCATAAAAAGAAGTGTCTTAGTACGTTCTATATGTTTAAGAAACTCTATACCAAGCCCTTTTCCATCACTTGCACCTCCGATAATACCCGGAATGTCCGCCATTATGAAGCTTTCAAAATCTCCAATATTTACCTGGCCAAGCTTTGGTGTAAGTGTGGTAAACTCATAATTGGCAATCTCTGGTTTGGCATTTGATACAACTGAAATAAGTGTAGATTTTCCTACATTTGGGAAACCGACAAGCCCAACATCGGCAATGAGCTTGAGCTCCAAACGAATAGCCTTGCTCTCTCCCGGCTCTCCCGGCTGAGCATAAGTTGGACGTTGGTTGGTTGCTGACTTGAAATGCGTATTGCCAAGTCCGCCTCGACCACCTTTAAGAAGCGTAACTTCATCGCCATGGTTGACAAGATCCGCAAGCACCTCTCCACTTTCTTGAT
>JALWLR010000121.1:2016-4807 GCA_027084065.1 Helicobacteraceae bacterium
CTTTTATATGCATATTGTTATGAAAATGACTGAAAGCATGGGTATTGTTGTCGCAGCGAAAAACGATGTCGCCGCCTTTTCCGCCGTCCCCTCCGTTTGGACCGCCGTTTAGAACAAATTTTTCTCGTCTAAATGCGACACATCCTGCACCGCCTTTTCCTGATGTTACTTTTATTTTGACACTATCTTTGAACATTTTTTGCCTTTATATCTTGCAAACATTTAAAAAGATACTAGTCAAAGTAGTAGATTTTTAAATGTTTGTCTATTTGGATGGGTAAATGGGTTTGAGTGATTGAGCCCGAAGGCTCTAAATGTAGAATTATGCAGCAGGTATGACAGATACTTGTTGTCTTTTTTTATCTTTACGCTCAAATGCGACGACTCCGTCGACGAGTGCATAGATAGTATGATCTTTACCTATCCCTACATTTTTACCGGGATGAACTTTCGTTCCTCTTTGTCTGATTATGATGTTACCGGCAATTACGCTCTCGCCACCAAATTTTTTCACACCGAGTCTTCTTCCGGCTGAATCGCGGTTATTCTGTGTACTACCTTGACCTTTCTTATGTGCCATGACTTCTCCTTACAATTTTTAGGCTGACTTACGCAGCAATTTTAGTGATGCGAACTCTTGTGAAGTCTCTTCTGAAACCTCTTTTTGTTTTTGAGTCTTTTCTTCTTCTTTTCTTGAAAGTGATAACTTTTTTATCACGCCCTTCATTGATAACTTCAGCAGTAACTTTTGCACCCTCTACAAATGGAGCACCGACTTTTAGTTCACCGTCATTCACTGCAAGTACTTCCGTAATTTCGATAGTAGCTTTCGGCTCAAGAGACATTTTATCCAGTTTGAGAATATCTCCCTCTTGCACTTTGTATTGCTTACCACCATTTTTGATAATTGCGTACATCTATGGTCCTTCTTTCTTACTATAATTCTACACCAGACTTGTCGCGACAAGCCTTTAAAGTTCGGAATTATACCCAATCAAGCTTTAAGATTTGTTTAACCAAAAAGCTATTTTACAACTGCTATAGCATCTATCTCGACAAGAGCACTCTTTGGCAGTGTTTTTACCGCTACAGTGCTTCGCGCCGGCTTGTGTGCGCCAAATGCCTCCTCATATACTTCGTTCACAACTGCAAAATCATTCATATCGGCTAGAAAAATCGTCGTTTTTATAACCGCATCCATGCTACTACCGCTTGCTTCAAGAACTGCTTTGAGGTTGGAGAGTACCTGTTTGGCCTGCATGATGACATTTTCTTGTAAAATATCGTCACTTCCATCAGGTTTAAGAGCGATTTGCCCTGAAGTATAAACAAGCCCGCCATGTACAACTGCCTGAGAGTATGGTCCTATAGCACTGGGTGCATTTTTCGTTTGTGTAAAAGTCATTCTTTCATCTCCTTGAGTGTGGTATTGAGCATCAGCATAAAAATCTCTTTTGGAAAGTAGCCGATGTCTTCATAAAAATATTTTTTTGCATCATCCACTACATAGTGTCTTGGAACCGGACGTACCTTGAAACGGCTTGGTATGGAGTCAAATCCGCGAACCAAATGCAGTGGGATGAATTTGTCATTCAAAAACCGAATAACTTCTTCATCTTTGAGTGTCCTATTTTCAAACTTCTCACACCACGGGCATTCAGGCGCACTGATAAAAAGATAGATAGGTTTATGCGTCTGCTTCGATAGCTTTGCAGCTTCATCGTAGCTATGCACCCACTCTACCTCTACCGCAAACAGGGCAATGGATGTCACAAGTATCAATAAAAATTTCATTCCCACTCCTCTATTAGTTTTTTAAAGACCCTGTACAAACCGACAACCTCATCTTTGTGAGTACGCTCATTGACGGAGTGAATCGTGTCGTTTTTAACACCAAACTCTATAACCTTGATGCCAAGAGGCGCCATAAAACGTGCATCACTCGTTCCCCCGGCAGTTGAATGTTTAGGTGTTATACCGGTTACTTCTCTTATGGCTTTGTCGATATTTTTTACTATTTTCGTATCGGTATCGGTCATAAAAGGGTAAGAACCCTGTGTCAGACGCAGATCATACTCAAGATCTCCAAGAACATTTTCTACAAGATCGAGAATCTCCTTTTGCGTCGTTTTGGTATTGTTTCGAACATTGAACATCATATCGAGCCTGTCTGGCGTAACGTTTGTTACCTGCATTCCGGAACGAATGTCGGTTATAACAAAACGGCTCGGAGCGAAAAATTCGTCTCCACTATCGAGCTCTTTTCCTGCAAGCAGTGGCAACCTAGGAGCAATTTCATGAATGGGATTGAGTGCTTTTTCGGGATATGCCGCATGTCCCTGTTTTCCCTGAATATAAAGATACCCGTTTATAGAGCCTCTTCGTCCGACTTTTATCGCATCTCCGAATCTCTCTTCACATGTAGGTTCTGCAACCACTGCATAATCGGGCAGCATGTTTTGCTCTTTTAAGTACTCAAGCACTATTTTCGTCCCATAATGGGCCTCGCCCTCCTCATCGCTTGTTAGCAATAGTGAAAGCGTACCGTTGAAATTCTCTGTCTCTTTGACTGCTTGCAAAAACGCTGCAACACCGCTTTTCATATCTTGTGCGCCACGAGCGAAAATGTAACCCTCTTCATCTTCAACCGGTTCATACGGATCAAAGATCCATCCCTCTCCGGCAGGAACGACATCGACATGTCCCGCAAAGCAGAGGTGGTCTCCCTCTCCATATTTTTTAAAAATAAAGAGATTCTTCACACCCTCTTTATCGATACGTCTTACTTCCC
>JALWLR010000122.1 GCA_027084065.1 Helicobacteraceae bacterium
TCGCTTCGATAATGTTGTTTGGAACTTTTTCATAATTGGCTAGAAGTTGTTTTGTGTCTTTTGGCAAACAGTAGCCGCCGTAACCAAAGCTAGGGTTGTTGTAGTGCAGTCCTATTCTTGGATCCAGCCCCACACCTTTTATGATCTCTTGTGCATTGAGACCGTGTGCAAGTGCGTAGGAGTCGAGTTCGTTGAAAAAAGCGACGCGCATTGCCAAGTAGGTATTTGCAAAAAGCTTGATAGCTTCGGCTTCGGTAGAGTCTGTAAGCAAAACGTCGATATTCTCTTTTTTCGCTCCCTCTTGAAGGAGTTTTGCAAATGTTCTTGCACGCTCGCTCTTTTCGCCTACAATAATTCTGCTTGGATATAGATTGTCATAGAGCGCTTTTCCTTCACGCAAAAATTCAGGCGAAAAGATAATGTTGTCGGTTTGAAACTTTTTGCGCAGCTCTTTTGTATAGCCGACGGGAATGGTCGATTTTATAATCATAACTGCATCGGGATTGACGCTGAGAACATCTTTTATGACGGCTTCGATGCTTTTTGTGTTGAAGTAGTTCGTTTTGGGGTCATAGTCCGTCGGCGTGGCTATGATGACATAGTCGGCATCTTTATAAGCCTCCTCTTTATCGAGTGTCGCTTTGAGTGCACCGCTTTGAATGGCCTTTGGAAGAGCTTCTTCAATCTCTTTGTCTTCGATTGGGCTTTTGCCCTCATTGATCATCTTCACTTTTTCTGGGATGATGTCTAGTGCCGTAACTTCGTTGTTTTGTGCCAAAAGAAGAGCGTTTGAAAGCCCTACGTATCCTGTTCCCGCTATAGCTATTTTCATGGATTTCCTGTTTTGTGCTAAGATGGTGCATATTATACCAATCACAAATAAAGAAGCCGTTAATATGAGTAGCAAGAGTGTAAAAAAAATTGTCGTTTTTACCCAAAACAGAAACTTTTTCGGAGCACAAATCGTGCATATTCCGTTGTTGAAGCTGCTACGAAGTGCATATCCAAACAGTGACATCACTATCTTTTCAAAACATAAAATCTCGCAGTTGCTTGTAGAGCTAAAGGCAGCAGATCGACTTGTTTTGGAAGAAGACAAAATGCAAACATATAAACGCTACATGCAAATCAATCCCGATATAACTGTTTCATTACGGCAACGATCTCTCCTTTTGAGTGCGGCTCTTTTTGTGCTCAACAGAAAAATGAAAATCGGTTTCTCCTCCTTTGCCAATAGACTCCTGTTTACAAAAACCGCACCTTCTATGCAAAATATCTACAGAGCCTGTAACTATACGCATCTGGCACAGGAGTGTTTGGAGCTGCCTCCTTTGGAAGATGTGGATAAGGATGAAAGCAATGAAGGGAAGATTTTGATTTTTCCGGGTGCGGGCGGCGAAGAGAAGATATGGCCGCTTGAGAATTTCATTGCGGTTGCATCCACACTGCATAAAAAGACAAAGCTTCAAGTTGCGTTCGTACTTGGCGAGAAAGAACGTCCTTTTGTGGATCGCATTAGAGAAAATTGCGAAGCAGACATTTATATGAATTTGCCGATAGAGGAACTTTTTTCAGTTGTCAAAAGTGCTTCTCTTGTTATAGCCAATGATTGCGGTCCATCGCATATAGCGCATATTTTGGACAAAAAAAGAGTCGTGCTTTTTAGTGATGCGGACTATAAAGCCAAGCAGACGATTGCCGAGTGGTTTAAAGAAAGCCCGTTTGCTCGGTACGTTGTTTCAAAAGCGGGAGAGGGAATGGAGTCTATCTCTTCAAAAAGTGTCCTAAAGGAGGCACAAACACTTCTTGAATCTTCGCCACAGAGAAACTCTAAAGATAAAAAGTTATAATTACGAAAAAAAACGAGAGTTTCCGTGCCAAAAATTTTAAAACGTTATCTTCCCTATTTGAAAAACTTCAAGCTCTATTTTTTTCTCGTCTTTATCGGAATTGTTATGAGTGTTGCCGCAAATATCGCTATGGCTTACATTATGCAGCCGATGATAGATGAGATGTTTCTAAAAAAAGAAAAAGAGATGCTGACGCTGATTCCGTTGATGATGATTGGTATCTATTTTGTCAAGAGTTTTGGACGTTACTTGCAGTCTGTTTTTACATCCTACATCGGACAGCATGTCGTGACGACCTTTCGTACACTTGTTTTGGACAAGATACTCTCGCTTGATCTAAGCGTGCATCAAACCTCGCAAAGCGGTGAGTTCATTTCACGCATTGTCAACGACATCAACCGCATAAGCTACTTTGTCTCTTTGATGCTTCCGGAATTTATACGAGAACTCTTTACCGTCGTCGGACTTATCGGTTATGCCGTCTATCTCAATGCGATGCTCGCTTTTTACGCGCTGGTTATTTTGCCTCTTGTATTGATCCCAATCGGGTATCTTAGTCGTAAACTCAGAAAAATATCTTTTGGGGCACAAGAGAAAAACGCTTTGCTTCTTGGTCGTTTGAGTGAAATGCTCAACAATGCCGAACTCATCAAAACCAACGCAGCCGAGCGTTTCGAGCTTCAAAAATTTGCCAAGAAAAATTGGGATTTTTTTAAAATTACGATGAAAGCGGTCTATTTCAACCAACTCGCTTCGCCGCTTTTGGAGGTGGTGGGTGCATTTGCTTTGGCGGTTGTGATCTTTTTGGGTGCAAAAGAGGTCTATGCAGGAGCTATGAGCGTGGGAGAGTTCATGACCTTTTTAACAGCCATAGGATTGGTTTTTCAGCCTGCAAGAGGGTTAGGCATAATCTATACGAAGATGCAGGACTCTTTAGCGGCGAGTGAGCGTATTTTTGAAGTGCTCGATCGCCAAAACGACGTTGTTGATGGCGATAAAGCGCTTCAACAAATAGATACGATTCAATTTGAAAAAGTATCTCTGCACTTTGGTGAAAAAAGGGTGCTCGATGGAGTTGACTTTTCACTCCGACGACCCTCTCGCGTAGCGTTTGTAGGAGAGAGTGGAAGCGGAAAAAGCAGTGTCGTCAATTTGTTGTTGCGCTTTTATGATCCCAGTGATGGAAAAATTTTGATAAACGGCGAAGATATAGCTTCCTATCGTCTTAAAGATTTGCGTGAATCCATAGCACTTGTAACACAGCGCATATATATTTTCAACGACACCGTCGCCGCCAATGTCGCCTACGGAGATGAAATAGATCAAAAGCGTGTCATAGAGGCACTCAAAAAAGCGAATGCCTACGATTTTGTCATGTCGCTCCCAGAGGGTATCGATACCGTTTTGCTGGAAAACGGAGAGAATCTCTCAGGAGGTCAAAAGCAGCGTATCGCCATAGCCCGTGCATTGTACAAAGATGCTTCGGTTCTTGTTCTGGATGAGGCTACAAGTGCACTTGACAATGAGAGTGAAGCGAAAATCTTACAAGATTTGGAAAAATCCACACAAGATAAAATAGTCATCGCCATTGCGCACAGACTCTCCACTATTATCCACAGCGACACTATCTACTTTTTCAAAAAGGGGCGTATAATCGCTTCGGGTACACATGCCGAGCTCTATGCCACACTGCCCGAATACAAAACACTCTACGACAGGAGCGAACATTGAAAATACCTTTGCATGTACGCATACGCAGAAAAATTCGTTCTTTGTTTTCCAAATTGCTTGCAAAACTGTTTCGAACAAAAAAATCTACAGAGCCAATCGATCCAAAAACGGTGGAGAAGATCATTATTGTACGACCGAACTACCGCATTGGTAACATTATTTTTTTAACACCGCTTCTCAATGAGTTGCATGCATTGATGCCACATGCAGAAGTGGACATCATCGTAGGCAGTAAGATAGCGGGGTCGATTTTGGAAAAGATGCCCAATGTCGGACGTGTTATAGATGTAGAGAGAAAGGTGCTTTTAAACCCTTTGAAACTAAAAGCACTTGTTGATGAGATACGCATGCAGAGCTACTCACTTTGCATCAACATCTCCGGAGGTTCATTTAGCTCTCAACTTGTTTCGATGTTTGCGGATGCCTCTTACAGAGCCAGTTTTTACAGTGAAAACAACTTTATGCCCGTAACGCACGTTGTCCATCCGGAGGGACTTTATAAACATGCCGGATCGAAACCGCTGGAGTTTTTGAAACTTTTTCAAGGAGCGACACTGCCAAAGAGCGATGTTTTGCTCGATATTCGCCTGCAAAACGAAGAAAAAGAGTGCGCTAAAGAGGAACTCAAGAAGCTTTTGGAACAGTATGGAAAAAAACAAGCGGTAGCTATTTTTCGTGGAGCGCGATTTGATAAAAAGCTACCGGATGAGTGGTGGAGAGAGTTTGTAGAGGCACTCCAGCAAAAAAATCGACAACTGCTTGTCATCGACATCCTTTCTCCCGACGTTCCAAACGCTTTGAGTGAAGATACAGCAACCTACTCCAATAAAAATTTACGCTCTCTTGGGGCGTTCTTTTTTGCATGTGACGCTTATGTAAGTGCAGACACGGGACCATTGCATCTAGCAGCGGCTTCGGGGGCGAACACGACGGCACTGCTTAACAAAACAAACCCTGCCGTTTACGGGGTGCTTGGCCCACGTGGGCTCAATCTTGAAGTAGAAAAGATGAGTGTGACAGATGTCGCCGATGCCGTAAATGAAAAATTTTTACAAAGCTGAGCTATGAAGATAAAAGATATAATTCGTATAGACCCAAATAAAAACTCCAAACCCCTGTTTTATTTGCGGCATATTTCTTCGATGCTTTTTCGTCCTTGTCGCTATGAGCAACGCGTAGTTACTTTGTGGAATATGCTAAAG
>JALWLR010000123.1:0-2991 GCA_027084065.1 Helicobacteraceae bacterium
CTCTATATAGCCAAGCGTAACGGAAGAAATCAGGTTGTTTCCGATTTGAAAAAAATAGAAAACTTCAAAGTGACGACAAAACTTTCACTTTATGATGTCAAATTGGCACTGGAGGAAAAACGTATCGCATGTCACTATCAGCCGGTTTACGATACGCAAGAAAAAACAATCGCATTTGCAGAAGCACTTGTACGACTCAAAGACAAAGATGACAGACTCCTCACACCTGACCTTTTTTTAGAAAGCGTAGAGAAAACAAATGTCTACCAAACACTGATGTTTCGTGTTTTTGAGATAGTGTTGGCAACACTTGAAGAGAGTCCGGTTGGATTGAGCATCAACCTCAATGTATCGGACATTGTTAATGATACACTTTATGAAGGGATTTTGGAGCGGTTGCAAACGCATGAGCATGTTTGCAATAAATTGATAATCGAACTTCATGGAGATGAAACGATAGCTGCATTTGAAATACTGGCCAAACGCTTGGAAAAATTACGCCTTATGAAAATTCGCATCGCTTTAGATAACTTTGCCGCACGTTCAGCATTTGGACAGTATCAGGTATTTAAAAAGCTGCATACAGATTCCGTTCATATTGACGGAACTATTGTCAAGGAATTGGCTATTTCGAAAACAGCTTACAAGATGATCAAATCCGTTTTATATATGGCTGAAGAGCTGGAGCTGGAGGTTGTAGCAGAACATGTCCATTCTCAAGAGATTTTTATACGTCTTAAGGAGCTTGGAGTCCGCTATTTGCAAGGTTATTTTATAGCTCGACCGCTTGAAAAAGCGGACGAACTCATTTTATGTCTTAAAAGACTTGAGAAGTTCTAGGCATCTTCTATAATGTGAGCGACAAATTTGCTCATATTTTCCAAAATTGCATTTTTCCCGCGTCTGTATCCAAGTCCACACGCTTCATATGCGAAAAAAACACCGGCTTGGTACTTGTTGCCATGCTCATCGCAAGGAAGTTCTACATACTCTTGATAAACTTTTTTGAAGTTGTCGTAAGGTCCTTCGCACGCTTCTAGGACATTGGCATGCTCATCTAAAATTTTGACATTGGCTCCCTCTCTGCCAAATACTGGCTTTTCAACCTGTTTGATACCCTCAAGAGGAGTAAAAGAGGTTTGAAGCAGATAGGGAGAATCCGGAAAGAGATCACAAAGAATTTTCATCATCCCCTTGGATTGGAAGAGGAGTGTATAAGCAGGGTTGAGGACAATTGCTTCTTGATTTTTGACAATGGTTGTAAGTGTCGTGGCAAGTTCGGGTTCATCTATTGCGATGTCCTCCCATGGATAGAGTTTGAACCAGTATTCAAATTTGTTATCGTTGGCATCGTAGATGCCCTCATCGTCGAACTTGACATTTTGTAAAAACTCAAACTCCGTGGCAAATCCCGCATCAGTTGCCATCTGTTGTAAAAGGCGGGTAGTGGCTTCCTCTTCGTCATTGCCCTCTATTGAGCTAAAAAGTATTTTCCATCCTTCGTAAAACTCTTCGAACTTTTCGGGATTGTCAAAGAGGGTTACGAGACGTTTGAAGTTTGTAGTTATGGCTTCGTAGACATTGTTAAATTGTGCACTCTCATCGAGATTGTTATGTTTGAGCAGTGCCCATTGTAAAATGGCGGTTTCAAAGAGTGCCGTTGGTGTGTCCGCATTGAACTCAAGAAGCTTTATAGGCTTGCCGTCGATGCCGCCGGCAAGATCGAAACGACCATATATATGCCAGTGAACATCGTTTTCCCAGCTTTTTTTGATGAGTTCGACAAGATTAAAAGGGATGCCGAGCTCAAAGAAGAGATCGTTTTTTATGACATGTTCAGCCGCTTCGACGTACATATCATAAAGGGTATTGACAGCTTCGTAGTAAGCTTTTGCTTCTTGGGAAGAGATGGCGATCAATTCCTCGCCTATATATTTGCTTCCATCGGCGTCGGTGTGCCATGTAAAGCCTATCTCTTCAAGGATTTCGTTGCTTAATGGCTGTATGGGTTTGAGTCGAACCATATCAGCCTCCGTAGTAGCTACGGCTTCCATAGGAGGAAGATCGACGGGAATTACCGCCGAAGTAGCTTTTTCTTGAGGAGCTTCGCTTAGAGCTTGCCGCACTACGTGAAGCACTTCTGGAGTAGGCACTTCTATTTACGGTTGATGCACGCTGGCGAAAGTTGGAGTTGTTCATGAGTGCATTGGCGACCATATTTCCAAGTAGACTACCTGCCGCAACGGCAAGAATAGTTCCTGCAAGCCCCATTCCTTCACTACCACCTTCAGGAGGTTGGAGAGTTTCGCTTGTTCCTTGTTGCACTTTTTGATACTCTTGCTCGGCGAGTTTTTTCATCTCCTCTTCAGTCATAACACGTTCGTGTACTTCTCCATTCGGTCCTCTTTCACGGATGATAGCCCGTGAAGGTCCTGTTGTGGGAATCTCTTCGACAACGACATATTTGCCGTTAGTGAGTTGCTCAATGACAAGAAACTTGTTTTGTGCTTGCTGTTCTTGCTTTTCTTGCGAACTACAGCCAGATAAAGCACTCAAAACGACGGCGCTCATGCTTCCAAGCATAACGCCGGTTGCAAGTGTTTTTATATATTTCATAAATCTTTCTCCTTTATTTCAGATTTTTTTAGTTGAATGAACTTGTTTAGTTCTTTGTCGTAAAATAGTATCTTCTCTCTGCCAATATAGTAAATATCACCCTTGAAAGTGAATTTTTTTGAATGGAGTGTTACATCTTGTTTCAAAAAAAGCATTTGGGCGACTTCTTTACCAATGGAAGGAAGAAGCATAGTAAGACTCAAAACAAACAAAAAAGCGGTAACAAGAAGCCAAATTTTCGGTTTTGTATAGGTTATGAGCCAGCCGGTAGCAAGGGAAAGTAGAAGAAAAAGAGGCAAGTTTTGATGATCGACGAATAAAACGTTGAAATAGACAAAATTACCCACCTCTTTGGAAAGTGGATCTATGTAATTG
>JALWLR010000123.1:3001-4781 GCA_027084065.1 Helicobacteraceae bacterium
GTGTCATCGAAGTCTCTTTCTTTTTTTGTTGTTTATTTGGATAATGACCGAAGCCGGATTTTCTTTTAAACCCTCTTCGTTAAGGATGATTATATCGGATTTTTCCTTTGCGAAGGTTGGATCGAATTTTTTACCGCTTTCGTTTGCCGAAGTGGAGTAGCACCACTGCATTTTTCGAAAATATATTGAATCAGCTAGTGGTCGGGCAACTCTAAATGCCTGATTTTTGATGACAAATGTTGTTTTTTTCGCTCTTCGCAGCTCTTTTTTACGTTTGTTTGGAACTCTCGTCATATTTTTGAGTGTTTTGAGATCGAAAACGTTTTTTAAAAAAGGTTTTTTGGAAGAACGCTTTTTGATGGTAGATAATTTGTGTGTATTTTGCGAAAGAAAACCGACAGTCGTGTCGGTTTGTGCAAGAATGACAGCCTCCTCTAAGCGAGGATGTCCTGCAAGGACCTTGGAGTGGTCCATGGCTCGTTCTCCATCGTCTTTAGTGCTAAAATAGCGGCTTTTGCCGCACTGAGTGTCGTAAAGTAAGGAATGTTACGTTTGAGCACTTCATGGCGGATGACAATAGCATCTTTTTTGCTGGTATTGTTGTCGGAAGTATTGATTGCCATTGCAATTTCGTCGTTTTTCATCATATCTTCGATGTTTGGACGTCCTTCGCTGATTTTAAGGACAACATCGCAAGGAATGCCGGCTTTGGCTATGACCTTTTGTGTTCCACGTGTCGCTACAAGTTTGAAACCGAGTTCATGCAATCCTTTTGCAATCTCTACTCCACTTTTTTTGTCCATATCTATAAAGCTCAAAAAGCATGTTCCGCTGGTGGCTATTTTGTTGCCGGCGGCCATTTGTGCTTTTGCAAAACTAATGCCGAAGTTATCGCTCACTCCCATGACCTCTCCGGTCGATTTCATCTCTGGAGAGAGAACAAGATCGGCTCCATAGAGTTTGTGGAATGGAAAAACAGCCTCTTTGACGGAAATGTGATCTTTCAAACGAGGTTTGAGTACACCGTTTTCTTCCATAACGACACCGAATTTGTCATAGTAGGCTAATGAGCTTCGAAGATCTTTGCCCATCATGACACGCGTAGCCACTTTGGCTAAAGGTACACCCGTTGCCTTGGAGACAAACGGAACTGTACGAGAGGCTCTTGGGTTTACTTCGATGAGGTAGATTTCATTGTCGTAGATGGCGTATTGGACATTCATAAGACCGCAAACTCCAAGACCGAGTGCTATCTCTTTAGTATGGCGTTCCACTTCATGGATGAGATCTTCAGAGAGATTGACCGGAGGCAAAGAGCAGGCACTGTCTCCAGAGTGAATTCCCGCTTCTTCTATATGCTGCATAACAGAGCCGATGTAAACCTCTTTTGTGTCACAGATGGCATCGACATCAAGCTCTATTGCCTGGTCGAGAAATTTGTCGATGAGAACGGGAGCGTCGTTACTGACCGAGACGGCAAGGTCCATGTACTCTCGGAGTTCATCTTCACTATAGACTATGCGCATACCGCGTCCTCCAAGAACGTATGATGGACGTACCAAAACAGGGTAGCCAAGCTCCTTGGCAATTTCGTAAGACTCCTCTTTCGTTCGTGCCATTCCGTTTGCCGGTTGTTTGAGACCGATGGAGTTAATAAAGTCGCTGAACTTTTCTCTGTCTTCTGCAAGATCGATAACACTTGCCGGTGTTCCTATAATTTTTCCACCTATTTCATCGATGGCATTGGCAAGTTTTAGTGGTGTCTGTCCACCGAAATGGA
>JALWLR010000124.1 GCA_027084065.1 Helicobacteraceae bacterium
GCATGGATGGGAGAGTTAAGAGACTGGTGTATCTCCCGTCAGCTTTGGTGGGGGCATCAGATTCCTGTTTTTTACTGTGATGATTGCGGTCATGAGTGGGCGAGCAAAGAGGACAAAGAGGAAGCATGTCCAAAATGTGCATCCAAAAACTTTCATCAAGACCCGGATGTACTCGATACATGGTTCAGCTCTGCACTTTGGCCGTTTTCAACCCTTGGCTGGGGTAACGGCGATGTGGAAATGGACAGACTTTTTAAAAGTGACGACTTAAAAGAATTCTATCCCAACTCACTGCTTATTACCGGTTTTGACATTCTCTTTTTCTGGGTTGCGCGGATGATGATGATGGGTGAGCACTTTATGGGCGAGTTGCCGTTTAAAGACATCTATTTGCATGCACTTGTACGTGACGAGCATGGACAGAAGATGAGCAAGTCCAAAGGTAACGTCATCGATCCACTTGATATGGTCAATGAGTTCAGTGCAGATATACTTCGCTTCACGCTTGCCATCTCTGCCGCACAGGGACGTGACATCCGTATGAGTACGAAAAAACTCGAACTCAACCGTAACTTCACAAACAAGCTTTACAATGCGGCGAAGTTCTTGCAGATGAATGTCGAAACTTTCCCGGACCTTGAAGGTTTCTGCCTCAACACACCGCTTGGACGCTATATGGTTTCTCGTCTCAATCAAGCAACCAAAGAGGTTAGAGAGTATCTTGACGAGTATCGTTTCAATGATGCGGCGACGGTACTTTACCGCTTTATTTGGAACGAGTTTTGTGACTGGGGTATTGAGCTTTCTAAGGCGGACAAATCAAGCATCGTCGAGCTTGGAGCGATTTTCAAAGAAGCTATGAAGCTGCTTCATCCCTTTATGCCGTTTATTACGGAGTATTTGTGGCATCAGCTTAGCGGTACTACGCTTGAGGAGAGCGATTCGATTATGATCAAGCGCTTCCCACAAAAGACGAAAAAGCGAAAAAGCGATGAAGCAAGATTTGAGATCATTATGGATGCGATTGTCTCCATTCGCCGTGCGAAAGTGCTTGTCGATATGGCAAACCGTCATATGGAAAAAGCTTATGTCAAAATCGACGATTTCAGTGACAAAGACAAAGAGATAGCTAAACCCTTCATTGAAAAGCTTGCCAAAGTGGAAAATGTTGAGTTTGTATCTCAAAAGATAGAAAATGCCGTCAGCGACATAGGAGAAAAGTGTGAGGTCTTTATCCCTACCGAATCAATTGATCTCTCTCCTATCATAGCTCGTCTTACGAAACAGGATGAGAAACTCCAAAAAGAGATTGACAAACTCTCCAAAATGCTTGGTAACGAGCGTTTTGTCGCCAATGCACCTGAAGATGTTTTACAAAAGAATAAAGCGGCACTTGCTGAAGCAGAGCAAAAACAGAAAAAAGTTCAAGAACAGCTTGCATCATTGCGTTAAACCTTTTTATTTCCTCTGTTGCATATAAGCAAAGAGGAAATAACAACCTGCTATAATACTCTACAACGAACATCCTCATAAAGTGATCGAATTATGAAAGACAGACTCATAGAGCAGATTTTAGAACACTACAACAAGTACAAAAATGAGATTATCAAACAGATAGAAGAGTACAGCTATAGAAAGCGACGCTACAATGTCGATTTTACGCTTGCGTTGTTTTTGGCTGAAAAGGAGTTGCAAATCTCTTTGATGGCCTCTTCTATACGTGATACCGATAAATTGATCGTTTTGGAAAAAAATCTTGCATGTGTCGCATTTGATTTTTCCGATGAAGAAAACGGTTTGAAGGCTACGGAAAACCTTTTGACACGCATTGAACCAAAGCATTTTGAGCATAGGCTCTTTGTGAGTGTAGAAAATTCGCATGATTACAGTGATGAAGATGAGCAGGTGCGTAGACTGCTCGATACACTCATTGAAGAGATTCAAAACGGTTTTGACCGACTGCCTATGAGTTAAGGAAAGAGATGCTGCAATACAACACTATCTATAGCAACAAAGAGAAGTTTAAGTCTTTTGTTCAGAAACACGAACTTACCAAAGAGAAAAATGTCTTGATTCAACTCTTTACCTCTCAAAGCAAAGAGGAGGTAAAAGAGATTTTAGAGGTTTTGCATGTAATCTTGCCAAATGCGGTTGTAGTAGGCTCTTCGACTGCGGGAGAAATAGTCGAAGGGAAAATGGTCGAAAAAACGACTTTGCTTGCTGTTTCCGTGTTTGCAAATGCAACGATACATGCAGAATATGTAAATGATGAGAGGGACTCCTACAAGCTGGGGGCTGCTTTGGCATCGAAGCTATATGACAGGAAAAATAAAGCCGTAATTTTATTTGCAGACGGTCTGCATGTAAATGGTGAACAGTTTTTGTATGGCTTTGAAGCTGTAAATCAGTCAAAGGCGTTGATATGCGGTGGTATGAGTGCGGATCTGTTTGAGTTTAAGGATGTTTTTTGCATTTATGGCACTGAAATCATTACCGGTGGAGCTGTTGGAGTAGCACTTTTAGGCGATTTGCTGGAGGTGCATAGTGATTACAACCTTGGTTGGCGAGCGGTAGGACCTACTTTTCGTGTAACCAAAGCAGATGGGAATTGTGTTTACGAGGTAGACAATAAACCGATTAAAGAGTTCTATAAAGAGGCGTTGGGTGCTGAGGTCATAGAGAATATGCCTGCATCCGCCATAGAGTTTCCGCTACTTAAAAATGTCGGCGAGACTGTTGTTGCACGAACGATTTTGAATGTCATGGATGATGGAAGCATTCTTTTTGCCGGGGATTTGCATGAAGGAGATGAGGTACGTTTTGGTATAGGAAGCAGGCAGCTTGTCAATCAAGAAGGTACGTTGCAAAAAAGAACGGAGTCGCTTCATGTGGATGCGATTTTTATCTATTCGTGTGCCGCAAGAAAACAGTTTTTGGGTAAAGAACTTGAGCGCAACTTCAAAATCTTCTCCCAAATAGCTCCGACAAGCGGGTTTTTTACCTATGGAGAGTTTTATTTTGCAAAGAGTGCCTCTTTGCTTAATATAACGACAACCATCTTTACTCTTTATGAAAAAGATGGTTCACATGCAGAAAAAAAAGCTGCTTTACGAACTGTTGTAGATGAGGAGACACCGACGACATTGACTGAAGTGGCATTGATGAATTTGGTAGACTATATTACCAAAGAGCTTGAGCGTAGAAACGAAGCTATAAAGCGAGCGGAGGTACGCTACAACGAAATTTTGGGAGCGATTGATCGTGTCTCTATCATTTCAAAGACTGACCCAAAAGGGATCATTACCTATGTCAATGAGAGTTTCGAGCGCATAAGCGGCTATAAAAAAGAGGAGCTTTTGGGAAAACCCCATAGCATTGTCAGAAGTCCAAATGTTCCGGCAGAAGTTTTTAAAGATATGTGGGACACAATCAAAAAGGGAAGAATTTGGCAAGGAGAGCTTGAAAATAGAGCCAAAGATGGCCATTTTTACTATGTAAAAACTTCTATTATCCCTATTCATGATATTGATGGAAAAATTGTCGAGTATCTGGCGATTCGCGAAGATATTACAACCCTTGTTCAAAGTAAGCAGGAGGTAGAAAAGCGTGCTCATTTCATAAATATGATTCTTGATAACGAAGAGAGTATCGTTATTTTGACGAAAAATGAAAAAATAGAGAAAATCAACAAAATTTTCTTTGAAATCTTTCCATATGAAGATTTCGATGCGTTTACGAGTTGGCACGAGTGTATTTGTGAGCTTTTTGTAGAAAAGGAGGGATATTTAAAGCGTTCTTCAAAAGGGAAAGCATGGTATGAACCCATACTTAAAGAGCCATACAAAACCCACTTGGCGGCTATGATAGACAAATACGGCAAAGAGCGTATATACAGTGTCAAATCAAAAGAGCTCTTTTATGATGAGGAGACGACCTATGTGCTCCATACTTTCCATGACATTACCGAAGTAGAGCTTGCCAAAGAGAAAGCCCAAAAAGCCGAAGCGGCACAGGCACTTTTTCTTGCAAATATGTCGCATGAAATTCGTACACCTATGAACGGTATTTTGGGATTTACGGAACTGCTTGCCAAAACACCGCTGGATGCAACGCAGAGGAAGTATCTGGATTTGATCAAAAGCTCCACGCAGACGCTTTTGCATATTATTAACGATATATTGGATTTTTCAAAGATTTCCAGCAACAAACTTGAGCTGGAGTTTTTAGAGATAAATGTACGCTATGAACTGGAGTCTACATTTGAGCTGCTACGAAGCATTGCAGATAAAAAACATCTGCATTATGAAGTTCATCTTGATGAGCATCTTTATGAGTGTCTTGTAGGGGATCCTATTCGTTTGCGCCAGATTGTCTCCAATCTGCTATCAAACGCTATAAAGTTTACCAAAGAAAGAGGAAAAGTTGAGTTACATGCAGAAGTACTTGAAGAGACACAAAGCTATCAAAAGATTCGTATAAGTGTCAAAGACACCGGCATAGGAATATCCAAAGAGAAAATAGAGAAAATTTTTCAGCCCTTTGCACAGGCGGACAGTTCGACGACACGAGAGTTTGGCGGTACGGGACTTGGTCTTAGCATCAGTAAAACACTTGTTGAGAAGATGGGTGGAGATATGCATGTCGAATCGAAAGAGGGAGAGGGGTCTTGTTTTTGTTTCGATTTGAAGATGAAAAAATGTAATCTTCGTCAAAGTTTGGCAAGAATGCTTGCGGGTATAGAGGTTGTTGTCCTTGCAGATGAAAAAGATACCA
>JALWLR010000125.1 GCA_027084065.1 Helicobacteraceae bacterium
TTAATGGTTTCGCGTCTGCGTCCAATCATTAAAAAAAGCTGTGAACCACTGCAAAAAGGGACGGTTATCAAACTCATAGAGCAGCCTGCCGGTCCTCCGACACTTGCATCGATCGTAGTGGAAGTGTACGGAGATGTCAACTCTCAAGTCGCTCACATCGCCCATGAGGTCGCATCTGTTTTGAAACGAACACCAAAAGTTGTTGATGTCGATGTCATGAGTGAAGAGCCTTACGACAAATACAACATCGTTCCTATTACGGAAAAGATTACGCGAAGCGGTCTCAACGTCGACCAGGTAAACAAAATCCTTTATGTCGCATTTAAAGGGATGATAGTAGCTGTTAAAAATACGATTGAGCTCAATGACCAAGTCGGTATTTTTGTTTCTTTGAGCAAAAATACAAAAGAGCTGGAAAATAGTTCACTAAATGCTCTACGCTCGAAACTCAGTTCTCTTTTTCTTATGAATAAAAAGGGAATGATGGTACCGCTTATAGAGATTGTCGACATTAAAAAAGTCAAATCCAATCGTCCTATTTATCATAAAGATCTCCAAACAATGATCAATGTAACGGCAGAAACCGACAACGAAAGTCAGGTCTATCCACTGCTTGATGCACGCGAGAAAATGATAGAGTACTTTTCCAAAAAAGGGTATGAAGTGCAAAAAGTTCCGGGGATCTCTACCTATATGTTCGATTTGACACTCAAAGACAAGCAAACAAATCAAAGCTATCTGCTGCGCTGGGATGGAGAGATGAAAGTTACTCTCGATACCTTCAGAGACCTTGGAGCTGCATTCATTGCCGCGCTATTGCTTATCTTTTTACTGATGGTCATCTACTACAAATCTTACGCTATAAGTGCCATAATCCTAGGAGGTAGTTTCCTTTCCATCATCGGAGTCATTGTCGGACACTACATCGCCGACTTGGTAACTCCTAACACATTTTTCCTTACAGCAACAAGCCTTATAGGCTTCATCGCTCTTATGGGAATCAGTTCAAGAAACTCTCTACTGCTTGTGGATTTTACAAAAGATCTCATAGAAAATAAAGGGATTGAGAAAAAACGTGCTATTGCCATCGCCAGTGCGACTAGAGCGAAGCCTATATTGCTTACAGCCATCGCCATTATTCTCGGTTCGGCACTTCTTGCAAGTGATCCGATTTTCGGCGGACTTGGAGTCGCTCTTATTTCCGGTACGGTAGCGGCGGTTATCGTCTCGATTATTTTCGTTCCTGTCCTTATGGACAACACAAAAGCCATCTAATACAAACGAAGCTTTCGCTTCGTTTATTTATTTCTTCAACGAATTACTACTCCCCTTTGAGAAGCTTCATAATCGTTTTTTTGTTCATTTTTCTTGCAAAATCTGCGGCTGTGAGTCCTTTTGATTCTACGGCATCTTTGTTCGCACCCTGTTCTAAAAGATACTTGGCCACTTCGACTCTTCCGTAGCATGTAGCGCACATAAGCGGTGTAAATCCGCTTTTTCTTCGTGTTTCGTTAACATCGTAGTACCCCTCTTCGACAAGACGTCGTACAAGCTTTAGATTGTCATACGTTATAGCCATATCGAAAATACTTACCCCTTCGTTGTCTGTGTCTCGTACATCTGCTCCACTCTCGATAAGAAGCTCTAAAATATCGTCATCACACCGGTAACGAAGAGCGTAGGCAAGTACACTCTCGCCCGTTTCACTTTTCTCATTTACATCGGCACCGTCTCGTATATGCTTTTTTATACTGATATAGTCGTTTCTTCGTAGTAGATCAAGCCATTTATTCATTAAAAAATCCTGATAGTTATCTTATATGCAAATTCTACACTATATGTAGTTAGCAATCTTTTAATATAATACAAAAAATTTTCACTTAAGGTACGATGATGGAACAGATCAAAACAGCCGATGAGTTCAAAACGCTCATTGAAAAAATCAAAAATGAAACACCTAACTACAAAGATCCTTTGGCATTTGGTATATGCCGAGTCGATTTCGGTCAACTCAATCTAGACAAAGTACTTCAGGCAACCTACCCTGTTGTTAACTGGAACGAAAACTTCGGTAGTGCTGCTATATTCATAGAAGCGCTCAAAGAACAGGGTATCGATGTAGATTTTGGAAAAAATGAAGTCGTTTGCAACATCAACCTTGCATTTTTGGAAAGCTGCCTCAATGCTTTTACTCCCTATGCCGACGAAGCATACGGTGATGCACACAAAAACATTCAAGTCGTATCCACTCTATATAATATCCTTAAAGAGAGTGGAGCAAGAGAGGGAGAGTACAGAGTCTGCTTCCTCTTTGAAGATGCACCTCTTGAAAGTGTTGAAGCGACCTATTTGAAACTTTATGCTATGAGTCTTGCAAAAGTGCCATTAAGAAGCATCAACCTAAATGGTGCTTTTGGTGCATTGCCAAATGTTGCTTGGAGCGACGGAGAGCCAATTGAACTAGAGTGGCTAAGAGAAAATGAAATAGAGCTCAAACTAAGCGGCGAGTATCCACATATCGATTTTGTCGACAAATTCCCGAGATTCTTGCAGCATATCATTCCGGCAGACAACACAAGAATTCTCGATACGGCAAAAGTACGCTTCGGTGCACAAGTTCATCCAGGAACTACAGTTATGCCGGGTGCTAGCTATATCAACTTCAATGCCGGTACAACAGGTGTTAGTATGGTTGAGGGGCGAATATCATCTTCTGCGATTGTCGGAGACGGCAGTGACGTCGGTGGCGGTGCTTCCATCTTGGGTGTACTCTCTGGAACCGACGGCAATCCTATCAGCGTAGGGAAAAACTGCCTCCTTGGGGCTAACTCCGTTTGCGGCATTCCTCTAGGGGATGGCTGTATTATCGATGCTGGTATCGCTATACTTGAGGGAACAAAAATCGGTATCTACCCAGAAGAGCTTCCTAAAATTCAAGAAGCAAATCCCAACGTAACGATAGAGGGAGAAGTTTTCAAAGGAAAGCAGCTTGCCGGCTTGAATGGTTTACACTTTAGACAAAACTCTCTTACAGGAGAGATAACTGCTTCACGCAGCAAACGAGAAGTCAAACTCAACGCCGAACTTCACTAAGTACAAACCTCCTCTTTCCAGTTAATTTCGGAAAGAGGAGTCGGTTACACTCTTTTATGAAACACTACAAAGGAGAAAAAAATGAAAAAAGGAGTTCTTTTAGCTTGTTTTGCTACATCTCTTCTCTTTGGAGTACAACACAAAGAGATAACTCTACCTGCCGCACTTCAAGACTCTAAGAAAATTACCGCTTTTACAAAAGAGCATCTTCGTGACCTTCTTAACGACACAAAAAAACTAAAAGAGCTTCTATCACAAATCAAACAGCTAAACAAGGAGCTGCAACAGCTCAGTAGCCACAAAGAAAACTCCTTTCACTCACCAAAAAAGGCACAAAAAGCACTTGAAAATATAGAGCGCCTAAGCTCTGAAGCACTCTATCTTGCAAAGACAACGGCTTTTTTGGCATCGCACCATGCAAATACAACCGATCAAAAGTATCTCGATACACTTTTGAAGCTAACTCACACTACGAAAAAACTCTCTCAAGAGATCCACACTTTTTCACAACACACAATCACTGCAGCAAGCAAAATAAAAGAGTTACAAAATAAAGCTCTCAAGACGCAGAAGCAAGAATCTAGACACTACCGATCGGCATCCTATCTCTGTGATGCGGCAGAACGAATTATAAAGCGCCAAAGTACCATCACCAAAGAAAACGCGGCTCATCCAACAATTCCAAAAAGCGGTGGATACGCTTTTTAAATGTTTGCCTTTTCTTGCCGATTTACAAAAAGAAAAAATTAAAAAAGGAGTGAAGATGATACAGACTCTCTCTACACCCCTCTCTTCCATACAAACACAAGTAAACGCTCTAAATAAAAGTGCAAACAACATAGCACAAAACAGCATACAAACCGATCTTGCAAAAGAGATGAGTGATCAAATCATCATCGAAAAGAGCGTCGCACTCAATGTAGAGACGATAAAAACAGCAGATGCGATGCTTGGCACGCTACTTGACATCAAGAGCTGATTCGTCGTTGAGTGTAACAACATTGAAACTGCGTAACTTTGAAAGAAAGCTTGATTTTTCATCATAATAGGAAAGCTCTCTTCCCATCTGTAATGTAGAAAAAACTGCTCTACCAACAACAATACGTCCTGTACGATCTCCATTTTTCGTCTTTATTCCCCACATATTTTGAAAAACAATAGGCTGATTGTCATACATCCCGACATAAAGACCTATATGCCCGTTTCTGTATAGCAGCGTCTCAAAGGGTATCGCATTTGATTTGATAGTCTCTATCTTCTCTTGCGGCGTTTTTCTTTGCAAAGAAAAAACCTTTCCTGCATGTGCCATAACGGCAGAGTTTCTGCCAAGCCATATGCCAAATGGAGCGAAATAGTCCCGAATCGTCGATGAACAATCACGCTCTGCATACAAACCTCCCCACCCGTAACGTGATTTTTTCAGTAATGAAAGAATATGATCTATGTTTTTTCTATTCATTAAAAGCGATTTTTTGACAGCTTCATCGGCTTTAAGATCGATAGTGTCATAGACTATTTCCCCGTTTTTTCCTTTTTTAACGGCACACACGACCCTAAAACCGCCCTCTTCTAACTCTTTTCTAACTGGCAGACTCATTCCAAGCCGTAAAGAGAGGGGCATATGGTACTTTCTACTCCAGCGGATTTTTTTATCCGTTGTCACATGTACTTGCAAAGTAC